>JALUTE010000250.1 GCA_027058255.1 Methyloligella sp.
CCCGCCGAACGGGCCTTCTTCGTCAATGAACGTCTGATAGTTTTTCTCAACCTCCGCCTTTACCTTCTGCATGTCGCAGGTCATTCGAACTTGATCTCCCATTTTGTTTTTCTGGTGCCACTTATGGGGGAACTATATACTTGACAAAGCGCGCTTCGTTTCGTACATTGAAATCAACAAGGACACGAAGCGAGGCACGCCATGCCGGTCGATCTCACGAACCCCATCTTTCACGACGAGGACAAGGCCCGCGCGCATCTGGAAGCGCAGCGCTGGCCTGATGGCCCCGTCTGCCCCCATTGCGGCGAGCGTGAGAAGGTGAAGGCCCTCAAGGGCAAAGCGCACCGCAAGGGCCTCTATCAGTGCGGCCGCAAGAGTTGCCGCAAGCAGTTCTCCGTCACCGTCGGCACCGTGTTCGAGCGCTCGAAAATCCCGCTCCACAAATGGGTGCTCGCCACCCACCTGATGGCCTCGTCCAAGAAGGGCATCTCGGCCAAGCAGATTGAGCGCAATCTCGGCCTCACCTACAAGACCGCCTGGTTCATGGCCCACCGCATTCGCGAGGCCATGCGCGAGGCTGGCGCTAGCCCCATCGGCGGCGGCAACACGGTGGTCGAGAGCGACGAGACCTATGTGGGTGGCAAGGCCAAGAACGCACACAAGGCCAAGCCCATCCCGAAGAAGCACGCCGTCGTGACGCTGGTCGAGCGCGAGGGCGAGGTGCGCGCGCGCCACATTCCGAATGTGACCGCCAAGACCGTGCGCGATCACCTCGTCACCAAGGCCGACCGCAAATCCCATCTCATGAGCGACGAGAGCCAGGTCTATATCGGCGCCGGCAAGGAGTTTGCCGGTCACTCGGCGGTCAACCACTCGGCCGATGAATATGTCCGCCTCGGCGGTTTCGTGCATGTCAACACCGCCGAGAGCTTTCATGCTCTCGTCAAGCGGGCGATCTTCGGCGCCTGGCACGCGGTGAGCGAACAGCACTTGCAGCGCTACATCGACGAGATCGCGTTCCGCTGGAACCACCGCGAAAAGCTCGGCATCGATGACCATGCCCGCGCCAACGCCATTCTGCGAGCGGCGGAAGGCAAGCGCCTCACCTATCGGCGGCCTCACGGCGCCGCGCACGCCTAAGCAGATGGCCCGCCGCTTCCTGAGATGGAGGAAGCAGCGGGCCAAGCGCGAATCGCCATAAGATATCGTCTCCACAAACGAACATCAGGGCGATTCATGATGGACCACAAGAATGCTCCAATCGAGGAACTGTTCGCTGCACAAGCACTTATCAGCGCGACGCTTCTCAACATCCTCATCGATAAGGGCATCCTGACCGAGCACGAAGCACTCGAGCGCATGCAAGCGGCCTCCTCGACTGCTGCAACGACAGCCGGTATGCTAGCCGCATCGATGGTGGACATGATGGCCGAGGCCGTTCGCAACAGGGACAGTCAAGGGAGTGCGCCAAAGCCTTCCTGACGAGGCCCGTGAGATTAGCGCACCATACGGCATCAATCCCTTGTGCCATTGTTCGTTTTCTTCCTTTGGCCCTTCCCCTTCTTTGGCGTGAAGGGCTTGGGCGGGGTGCTCAGCATGCGCTTCAGAATGGCGTCGCGCCGCTCGACGGTGCGATCCTCTTCTTGCGGCTTGGCTTTCTTGGAGTCGGACATGACCGATCAATGGCCTTCCTATCGGATTGGTCCAAGTGACCACCTTTACGCGATCGGCGTGATCGCAATGAATTGGAACAGCCTTGAACTCGTCACGCAAGCACTGTTTTCAACTGTGATGCGCTCCCCCGACGGGGTTGCCGCAGCGGTGTTCCTCCAACTTGGAAATGTGGCGCGATCTCAAACGCTTCTGGATGTCGCGAAGAAATGGAATTCCCTCGACCCAGCGGTTATCGACGCAATTTCATATCAGACCAAAGCCTATGACATTTGTCGGCAAAATAGAAACACCATCCTACACTCATTTCCAACCGAAAGTGGATCGGAAACGCACATGTCATTGAACAAGTTCCGATCTGCCCTGCCTATGAAGCTAATTGAGCGAAGACTCCCTGTTAGCGATATAAGGCGCGTTGCCGACGACATGTTCCGCCTTATGGAATTCACCGGACGTCTCGGGATTCACATCCAGCTTGTTTACTCGCCTCGCGCCGAAATGCATCCCGACCTCGTCTCGCAGTTTCCATTGCCAAATATACCTGCTCTGCCACGTAGCATGGGCTAACCTCAGCAGCTAGCTCGGCGACCTGTTCGGCGCCCGCCTCGATCATCTCTGGCGTGATCTCGATCCTGTCGGTATTGCAGGGCGAATCAGGCATCGGCAGCAATGAGCTTTGTTATGTATACAGTTCCCACTTATGGAGCTAGGAATGTCAATCGTCCAGCGCGGCTCTTTCCCCGTGCTTTTCAGGACGCTGGAAGAAAGGCTTCTCAAATTGAAGTCTCCGTAGCGCGTGAAGACCGTGTATATCACATCCCCATTGGACAATACTCTTGTCGGCCTGGATGGCAAGGCCCGGCCGGTCAACTCGCTGAAATAGCGCTTGATCTCGGCATCGCTCATGCCTCTGAGCACCTTCGCGCTCCCGCGGGTAGCCTGGGTTGAGCGCCAAGGGCGCCGCGTGGCTCGCGTTCACTATGCTCGTGGCAGGTCTTCCTTCGCGTCCCAGTGGTTTCACTGATGTGGGGCGGTTATCGTGCCGCGCGACATGGCGCCTCGCCCGTCGGCGGGCCTCGTCCCGGTCGGCGTGTGCGGCGCTCAGCCGTCAAGGCGGCGTGCCCAGGCCTGCGCCTGCTCGAGGCGGTCGTCGCCCCAGAAGAGCTCGCCATCATGGGCAAGGACGGTCGGAGCGCCGAAGATGCCGGCCTCCATGGCCTCGGCGGTGCGCCGCCTCAGGCTCTCCTTGATCTCGGTGCTTCCGGCGCGCGCGAAGGCCTGCTCGGGATCGAGCCCGAGCGCCGCCAGGATGGGGCGAAGCGTGGCCTCCTCGGAAATATTCTCTCCACGGGCGAACCCGGCCTCGAAGACGGCGCGGGAGAAGGGGGCGGTCCAGCCCGCCTGCTCGCCGGAATGGGCAAGGCGCGCGGCGAGCAGGCTGTGGGCCGGGAAGGGCTCGGGCATCACGAAAGGCAGGCCCCGCGCCGCGGCGATGCGGGCGATGTCGCGGCGCATATACGCGCCCTTGGCGGGATAGATGTTGAAGGGGGAGGTGCTCCAGCCCTGGCGCTTGAAGATGGGGCCGAGCAGGAAGGGCCGCCAGACGACGTCCACGCCGGCGGCCCTGGCCGCGGCCTCGATGCGCATGGCCGTCAGATAGGAATAGCTCGATGCGAGGTCGTACCAGAACTGAATGCGCATCGCGCGTTATCGCCCCCGGGATGGTCTCATTGCGTGCGGCCGCACCGATGCTCAGGACCGGCGCTCACGCGGCGGCGCCCCGGGCGCGGGCGATGGTCTCGTTCATCACATCCGTCAGGGTCGGGCGATCCTCCACATAGTAGAGGCCGAGCATGGGCGTGTCCTGGCGCGAGGCGGCGGCCATGGCGGCGATGAGGCTGTGGGGATTGTGGTCCTCGGGCAGATCGCGCACCTTCATGTCGAGATTGGAATAGGTCATGTCCGTCTTGTCGAAGGTCACGCAGGGCGAGAGGATGTGGAGATAGGAAAAGCCCTTGTGGGCGATCGCCTCGGCCATCATGTCTGCAAGCTGGTGCGGATGGCCGGCATAGGCCTGGCCCACCCAGCTCGCCCGGTAGGAGAGCAGCATCATCAGGGGATGCAGCGGCTCGTCGGCATTGCGATAGGGGGTCGTGCCGGTGCGAAAGCCGATGGCGGATGTGGGCGAGGTCTGCCCCTTGGTGAGACCATAAATGCCGTTGTCGAAAACGAAATAGGTGATGTCCACATTGCGCCGCGCGGCATGGGCGATATGCCCGCCGCCGATGGCGAAGGCGTCTCCGTCGCCGCCGACGGCAATGACGGTGAGTGCCTCATTGGCGGTCTTGACGCCGGTGGCGACGGGCAGGGTGCGCCCATGCAGGGTGTGGAAGCCATAGGCCTTGACGAAGAAGGGAAAGCGCGAGGCGCAGCCGATGCCCGAGACCACCACCACATTCTCGGGCGGGATGCGGAGCCGGTTGAGGGCGAAGGTGAAGCCCTCGGACATGGAGAAATATCCGCAGCCCGGGCACCAGGTCGGCAATTGCTCGGAGCGATAGTCGAGATGGCCGTCGGCGCGGACCTCCCTCAGCTTCTCCTCGAGATAGACG
>JALUTE010000251.1 GCA_027058255.1 Methyloligella sp.
GTGGTGGTGTTCATGATGCGCCCTCCCTTGCCCGCCAGACCCAACGGTCGAGATGTGCCATAGATCGCCGGGGAATGCGACCAGCCAATGGAGCCCGCGGCCCGGCGGCCAGCCAAGCCCCGCGCGCGCCACGCCGCACCCGGCGTCAATTCCGGTCGAAGCGCTTGAACTTGATGCGGTGGGGCTCGACGGCGGCCTCGCCAAGCCGGCGCTTCTTGTCCTCCTCATAGGCAGCGAAATTGCCCTCGAACCATTCCACATGGCTCTCGCCCTCGAAGGCGAGAATGTGGGTGGCGATGCGGTCGAGGAAGAAACGGTCGTGGCTGATGATGACGGCCGAGCCGGGAAAATCCTCGAGCGCCGCCTCGAGCGCCGAGAGCGTCTCCACGTCGAGATCGTTGGTCGGCTCGTCGAGCAGGAGCAGATTGCCGCCCTCCTTCAGCATCTTGGCAAGGTGCACCCGGTTGCGCTCGCCGCCCGAGAGCTGGCCCACCTTCTTCTGCTGGTCGCCGCCGCGAAAGTTGAACCAGCCGACATAGGCCCGCGAGGGCACCTCGCGCTTGCCGAGGGCAATGGTGTCCTGGCCGTCCGAGATCTCCTCCCAGACCGTCTTGTCCGGGTCGAGGGCGGCACGGGACTGATCCACATAGCCGAGCTTTACCGTATCCCCGAGGCGGATCGCTCCGGCATCCGGCGTCTCCTCGCCCGTGATCATGCGAAAGAGCGTGGTCTTGCCCGCGCCATTCGGCCCGATCACCCCGACAATGCCGCCCGGCGGCAGGCGGAAGGAGAGGTCCTCGATCAGCAGCCGGTCGCCGAAGCCCTTGGTGAGGCCCTCGGCCTCCAGCACCAGATCGCCGAGCCGCGGCCCCGGAGGAATGGTGATCTGGGCATGGCGCACCTCCTCGCGGCCCGCCTCCTCGCGCAGCGCCTCATAGGCCTTGATGCGCGCCTTGGATTTCGCCTGCCGCGCCCGCGGGCTCGAGCGGATCCATTCGAGCTCGCGCGCGAGCGTCCTCTGCACCGCCTCCTCGCGCCGCCCCTCGATCTCGAGCCGCTTCTGCTTCTGCTCCAGCCAGCTCGAATAGTTCCCCTTGTAGGGGATGCCCTCGCCGCGGTCGAGCTCGAGAGTCCAGGAGGTGAGATTGTCGAGGAAATAGCGGTCATGCGTCACCAGCACCACCGTGCCCGGATAGTCGCCGAGATAGCGCTCCAGCCAGGCCACCGTCTCGGCATCGAGATGGTTTGTGGGCTCATCGAGGAGAAGAATGTCGGGCTTGGAGAGGAGCAGCCGGCAGAGGGCCACCCGGCGCCGCTCGCCGCCCGAGAGTGCCCCAACGTCCGCATCGCCCGGCGGGCAGCGCAGCGCGTCCATGGCCTGCTCCACCTGGGCGTCCAGGTCCCAGAGATTCTCGGCGTCGATCCGGTCCTGAAGCTCCGCCATCTCGTCGGCCGTCTCGTCCGAGTAGTTCATGGCGAGCGTGTTGTAGCGATCGAGCAGCGCCTTTTTCTCCGCCACGCCATCTAGGACGTTCTCCAGGACCGACCGGCTCTCGTCGAGCTCCGGCTCCTGGGGCAGATAGCCGACCTTCACGCCTTCTGCCGCCCAGGCCTCGCCCGTATACTCGGTCTCGAGCCCCGCCATGATCCTGAGCAGGGTCGACTTGCCGGCGCCATTGACGCCGACGACGCCGATCTTGGCACCGGGCAGGAAGGAGAGCGAGATATCCTTCAGGACCTGCTTGCCGCCGGGATAGGTCTTGGACAGGTGGTCGAGCACGAAGACATATTGCGGTGTCGCCATGGGTGGGCTCGTGACTTTGCGCATTGTGTTGAAGATGGGGGGCGTTCATGTGCCGTGCCGGGCGCACGCGGCGCGCGGGCCTCGGGCGCCTTCTAGCCCAAGCGCTGCACGGCCTCAAGGCTGCCGCCTGTGACATGTCAGTGACACACGCTCGCGCGCCCCCTTGGAATCGAGCGCGGATTCCTCCTAAGATGGCGCGCCATCCAGGCAAGCCGCACGCTCGTGGCCGGACAACTCACCGACACAACGAACGAATTGCAAGACAAACGGAACGGGAAACGCTCATGACCATTTCGAGGGCGCCCACCGCGCGCAATCGTCTTCTCGCCATGGCCTTTGGCCCGGCCTTGCTCGCATCTGCAACGACTGCCAGCCCCGCCACCGCCCAGTCGCTGCGGGCGGGCGAGGTCACCGCCTCCGACACCGCCGTCGGGCGCGTGATGGAGGCGCCTGTCAACACGCGGCCCCTGAAGGACAAGTTCTGGTGGAGCGACGACTGGTTCGACAAGGGGATTCTGCCCGTGCCCGTGAACCATGAGGTGATCGAGCGCCAGATCTCCTACGTCAACCCGGCGGACGGGACCGAGGTGCCGGCCATCGTCTATCGCCCGAAGGCACCCGGCACCTATCCGGCGGTGCTCTTCCAGCATGGGCGGCGCGGCCTTGACGAGCTGGCGCAGCGGCTCGCCCGGCGGATGGCAGCGCGCGGTTTCGTGGTTCTGGCCCCGGATGTCTATGCGGCCCGCTTCATCGACCCCCGTCCCATCGAGCATCTGGAGGAAACGGAAGGCGACGTGAATGCGGCGGTGGACGTGCTGCTTAAGCTGCCGGATGTGTCCACGACCAAGATCTGCGTCTACAGCCACACCCGCGGCGGCTATTACACCCTGATGGTCGCCACCAAGTTCCGCCGTCAGAAGAAGGACATCGTCTGCTACGTCTCCTTCTATCCCCACTGGGTCAATCCCAATGCCGGCGAGCCGATGCAGGTCTATCGCTATGCGCCGGAGGTGGACAGGCTCGAGATCCCGACGCTCATCTTCATCGGCGAATATGAGCAATATCAGCGCCGCCGCTCCATCGAGACCGCGGTCCAGCAGATGAAGCTCGCCGGTCGCGACGTGCGCCTCGTCATCTATCCGGGTGTCGGGCGCGGCTTCGACTTCCGCCCGCCGCGGGTGCGCACCTTCGCCGACGATCTCGCCACCAAGGACAGCGTGCTGCGCGCCGCCGCCTTCATGCGCCGCCACCTCGCGCCCTGGAAGAAGACGGGAGCGCGCAAATAGCGCGAGATCACGATCGTTGCGCGCCGTCGCCCCCGCGTTTGGCCGAAGCCGGTGCCGGGATCGAGAGGTAGTGCAGGCGCTTGAGCTCCCGCCGCCCGCGCGTGACCGTGTCCAGCGTCAGCCCGACCCCGAGCAGGATGAACGCGAGGATCATGATCCCGGTGGCCAGGATGGCGGTCGGCAGGCGGGGCACGAGGCCCGTCTCCAGATAGGTGAGGATGACGGGAAATGCGAGCGCCACCGACGCCACGGCCAGGGTCACGAAAAGCCCTGAAAAGAAGGGCAGAGGCCGCTCCTCCTTGATGAGGATGAGGATCGTCCTCAGGATGCGGAACCCGTCCTTCCAGGTGCTGAGCTTGCTCGCCGTCCCCTCCGTGCGCGCGCCATAGGGCGTGGTGATCTCGGCCACCGGCATGCGCAGCTCGAGGGCATGGATGGTCAGCTCCGTCTCGGTCTCGAAGCCGACCGAGAGCGCCGGGAACGATTTCACGAAGCGGCGCGAGAACACCCGGTAGCCCGAGAGCATGTCGCGGATCCGGTCGCCGAACACGACCCGGACGATCTTCGACAGCAGCCGGTTGCCGAACCGGTGGCCGGGCCGGTAGGCGGCCCGCTCCTCGCTCGCCCGCGCGCCATTCACCATGTCGAGGCTGTTCGCGAACAGCCGTTCGACCATTTCCGCAGCGCTGGGGGCGTGATAGGTGCCATCGCCATCCACCAGCACATAGGCGTCGGCCTCCACGTCGGCGAACATGCGCCGGATCACATTGCCCTTGCCCTGTAGCGGCTCGCGGCGCACCACGGCGCCGGCCCGGCGCGCCACCTCGGCCGTGCGATCGGTGGAGTTGTTGTCGTAGACATAGATGACGGCATGGGGAAGGGCGGCGCGGAAGTCCGCCACCACTTGGGCGATGGCCGCCTCCTCGTTGTAGCAGGGAATGAGCACGGCAATGCGCGGCGCATCGCCGGGCCCGGCCGCGGCCTCGCTGGCAGCGGCATCGTCGGATGAAACTTGGCGCGGGGTCACGGGTGGCAGGCCTTCCCTCGGGTCTGTCAGTCCTTCGACATTCGGGAGGCTACACTGCCATCACACCTCCACCCGGCGCAATGCCCGAGGCCCGGCCCGTGCTTTCTCGCCTCGGCGCCGGGCGACTCGGCGAGCGCGCGGCGAGCACGGGAGCCGGGCCTCGGGC
>JALUTE010000252.1 GCA_027058255.1 Methyloligella sp.
CCTCGCCACTGCGCTCGCCATAGACCAGAATGGCGAGCAGTGCGACCACCGCCGGCATGGTGGCGGTGATGATGCCCGCATCCACGGCGGAGGTGCGCTTGACGCCTTCGAGGATGAGGAAGGTGAAGCCCACCATGCCGATGAGGGCCATGAGAACGAGGCCCACCGCCTGGCGTGGCGTCAGAGCGAGAAGGCCGGGGCCGGGCTCGCGCGCGAACCCCGCGGACGGCCACTGCATGAGCGCGAGCGCGAGGCTGGCGATGGCGAAACGGAACAGCGCGAACACCGCAACCGGCATCTCGGCCACGATCGCCTTGCCGATGGGCACATTCGCGCCCACCAGCGCCATGGCGGCGACGAGGCTGAGAAAGGCTGCGGGGCGCGTCATGGCGCCATATGGGGCAAGCGCAGGGGCAAATGCAACGGGATCACCGCGCCTCTGGCACTCCTGGAGCGACGGCAGGTTGTGCGCCCCCCTCTCGTCGCCTCGCGCGCGCAGCAGGTGCGGGACCTCGGCGCGCGCCGGCGACGGCGGATGGCGAAAGGATCAGGCGGAGCCCTTCACGGGCGGCAAGCGATAGCGGGCGAGCGGATTTGCGGGCGCGTCCATATCGGCGAGATCGTCATCGGGCCCCGGGTCGTCCGGCGGGCGAGGGGGCACGAAAATGGCAGGACCGGACTCCCGCTCCTCCTCGCCCCGCTTGCCTGGCTCCTCTGTGGCCGGTCGCTCGCTCGTGGAGGCTGCAAGCGGCGTGGCAGGCGGCACCGCCTCGGGCACAGCAGACGCGGCGGCGGTGTCCTCCCGCGCTTCCTCGGCGCTCGCGGCCTCAGACTGCGCCATCGCGGCCGCGGCAGAGGGCCGGCCCGCGCCATGGGCGCTCGGCTGCGCGACGGGCTGGGCGACCGGCTCGGCGGGCTCGCCAGGCGCGAGCGGCGATGCGGCCGCAGCAGCCCCCCCGGGCGCAGGGGATGGCTCTTCGGCCGTGCCTGCATCGGCATGCAGGACAACGGGCTCGCCCTGCTCGGCCCCGGCGTGGACCACCTCCCGCCCGTCCCCGCTCTCTCGCGCGACGAGCGCTTCCATGCCGCCGGAGAGGGCGACCAGGCGCTGAAGCATGCGATCCTGCGCCAGCCCCTGCGGCACCTCGACCGGCACCTTCCATTCGAAGGCATCGAGGCGGCCCGACACGGGAGAGACGGGCGCCCAGCGCTCGGATACCATGCCATCGGCCGTCCAGGCCGGATCGCGCCTGGCATTGACGGCGCGGGCCAGCCATTCCCGGGCGCGACCGCGATCGCCATGCTCGCCATCCTCGATGCGCGCCATGAGAACGCAGACGCGGGCGGTGAGGCGCTTTTCCAGGAGCGGCTCCAGCGCCTTGCGCGCCACATCCCATTGCCGTGCCTCGATGGCGGCCTCGGCAACCGCGATCGGCGCCTCGATATTGTGGGGCGTGATGGCGGCGAGATCCTTGACGCGCTCCAGCCGATCCTTGGGCGAGTCGCCGGGCCGGGCGAAGGCATAGACCAGGGCGAGATCGGGATGGGGGGCGCGCTTCCAGGTGCGGGCGACGACCTTGGCAGCGCGGGGCGTGTTGCCCTTGGCGGCGAGGATGCGCCCGGCGATCTCCGCCGCCGGCACCAGATCGGGCGCCAGCTTGTGGGCCTCGAGCGCCATCTCCAGGGCCTTGTCCATCTCGGTCTCCTCGAGCCGCTGGGCAAGCCCCGTCAGCAGCACGGCCCGGCGCCGATCGGCGGTCTTTCGGCTCACGAGCCCGTGACGGCGCGCAATGGCGAGCGTGTCCAGGGCGCCGGTCCAATCGCCCTGGCGGCACTGGAGATCGAACAGGGCGTCCACGGCCCAGCGCAGGCGCGGATTGCGCCGCACCGCGCGCTCGGCGAGCTGGCGGGCCGCCTCGATCTCGCCTTCCCGCTCGGCCTCGAGAAACAGGCCGCGCAGGCCCAGAAGCTCGGTATCGGGCGAGCCGAGCATGGACTCGAAAATCCGCCGCGCCGTTGCGCGGTCGCCGGAGAGCTCGGCCGCCTGGGCGCGCAGAAGCGCCGTCAGCGGCTCGTTGGGCAGGGCCTTGCGCGCCTGCGCCGCATAGCGCCCGGCCAGAGCCTTGTCGCCGGCGCCGACGGCGATCATGCCCGCAGACAGGGCTTCAAGGCCGCGCTGCTCGCGGCGGCGGCGGAACAGCCGTCCAATCGCAGACGGGCTCGTGGCGATCGCCCGCAAGAGCGACCAGACCAGAAGCGAGAGGGCGAGCAGCAGCACGAGGGCAACCACCGCCATGAAAACGCTGGTCTCGATCTCCCAGCCCTGCCAGTTGACGACCACGAGGCCGGGGCGGTCCGCGAACCAGGCGAGACCCAGCGCCGCGGCGGCGAGCACGAGAAAGAAGATGAGAAGCCGAAGCATGGCCGGTTACCTCCCGCCCGCCGCCGCGGCGGCGATGCCGGCAGCGGGTGCCGCGCTGACGCCGATGGTCCGCTTCAGCCGATCCTCGACGGCCCGCAAGGCGAGATCGACAGACCGGCGGGCCGCCACCTGCGCGAGCCAGGGATCGGCGACCTTGCGCGCCTCGCCCGTGAGGCCCTTGGCCTCGTCAAGTGCGGCGGCCAGATCGCCGGCCTTCAGATGCGCCTCCATGCGCGCCACGATGGCCTCGGCGCTGCCTCCCGCCACATAGCCCGTGCGCCGAACGCGCACGATGGAGCGGGCATTGGTGAGCAGGCGATCCAGAATCCCCCCGCCCTCGCGCGCACGCGCCTCGGCGTCGATCACCGCGCGGGCAATGCGGGCAAAGTCGCGCTGAAGCACCGTGATGCGCGGCACCCCCTCATGCTTGTAGGGCTCCAAGGCCCCGAGATCGAGGCCCTCGGGGGCGAGCTTGCGCACCTCCGCGAGCTGGCTGGCATAGGGCTCGCCGCGCTCCAGCGCGCGCTTGAGATTGGTGAGCTCCAGAGAGAGCAGGATATGGCGCACGCTCTCGCGCCGCGCCGTCTCGCGCGCCAGAACCGCGTCGAGGCGCTTGCCGATCTGTCGAAGCTCGAAGGAGAGGGCAGCAATGGCGCTCTCGCCAGCGTCCGCCTTGCCCGCCAGGGCGGCGAGCTCACCGCGCAGGCTCCGGGCGAGATCCGCCACCCGCTTGTCCAGCTTGCGAGCGGCCTGCGCATTGCGGGCGCCGGCGGCCGCGAGGCTCTCGAGACCGCTCTTCAGCCCGGCGAGTGTCTCGTCGATGCGGGCGACGTCCGCCCGCACCGTCTCGATCTCGATCCCGAGGCGCTTGCGCGCGGCCTTCAGGGTCTCCACCGCCTCGCGCGTGACGCCGCTCGGGCCGATGCGCGCCTCCAGGGCCGCGAGGTCGTCCGCATAGCGCTTGGTGAGCGTTTTCTCCAGCGCCGTGATCTTGGCATCGAGCGCCGCCTCGAAATCGTTGATGCGACCGGCGAGCTTCGCCACCTGGGCGATGCGCCCGCCGCGCCCCTTCTCGGCCATTGCGGAGAGGGTGGCGAGGGTCTTCTCCAGCTTCGCCATGCGGGCGGAGAGCTCCGGGTCCGGCTGTGCCTTCGCGCGCTCGGCGAGCTTGCGCTCCAGGGCCGCCGCCCTGTCCGCGAGGGCCTTCTGGCCCGCCTCGAGGCGGGCGAGCGCCGTGCCGGCCGCTTCCGCCTTCTCCAGCCGTCCGGCCAGCCTGTCGAGACGGGCGCCGAGCGCCTCGAGGCTCTTCAGGGCCTCGCCGCCGGTGCGCCGTTTCTCGAGCGCCGATTCGAGAGCGGCGATCCGCGTCTCGAGCACGCGCGCCTGCTCGCGTCCCTCGCCGAAGCCCAGAATGGCGCTCGCCCCGACGAGGCCGATCAACGCGCCGACGATGCCGGCGACGAGGGCCACGAAAAGGGTGCCCGGGGCCAAGCCGGCGCGGGCCTCGCGGGCGACCGTGCGCGCCTTTGCAGCCGCCCCGATGGCAGCGCCTGCCGGCGTGGCACCGGCGGCCTTCTTCGCCCCGGCCGGCTTGGCCGTCGCACCCTTGATCTGCGGCTTGGCGGCACTGGCGGCCTTGTCCTTCTCCGCCCTGTCCGGCTTCTCCGCCTTGCCCGCCTTTGCTCCCGTTTCGACCTTTTCAGCCTTCTCGGCCTTGGTGCCGGCGGAGGCGGAGGCCGCGCCGGTCGCAGAGGGCTGCGCGCCCTTGGGCGTGCTCGCGCCGGCCTTGGCGCTCTTTCCCGGTCCGACGCCCGCCGGCACCAAGGCCGAGAAGGCTGAAAA
>JALUTE010000253.1 GCA_027058255.1 Methyloligella sp.
CCATGGTGGTGGCCGCGCGGTCATAGGGCATGGCGCGGATGATGGAAAAGCGTGGCCCGCAATGGGTGCAGTTGGTGAAGGGATAGCGATAGCGGCGCGCGAAGGGGTCGAGGGTCTCGGCGCGGCAGGCGGGGCAGGTGGCCGCATCGGGGCCGACGCGGGTCTGGGTCGGGCCCGGGGCGCTGTCGCGGATATGAAAGCCATCGGCGAGGAGGGCTGCGTCGGCGGTGGCGGCGCCGTGGGTTGGGGCGGTGCTCGTGTCACCCGTGGGCGTGGTGTCGGCCAAGAGGGGGAGCGCAAGCGGCCGGCTGTCGATGGTGTCGATGCGGGCGAGGGGCGGGGCCTCGCGCTCCAGGCGGGCGCTGAATTCGTCGAGGGCTTCGCTTGGCCCGCACACACGAATGCGCACGCCGCTCGCGTCGTTCTGCACATCGCCGCTGAGCCCGAGCCCGTGGGCGATCCGCCAGACGAAGGGGCGAAAACCCACGCCCTGGACGATGCCGCGGACGCGCAGCTCCCGCGCCTGGCGAACAGTGCCGCCGGCCCGAGTTGGTACAGGCGCCGGCCGCTCGGCAATGTCGGCAATGCCGGCGTCCGCCCCGGGGCGGTGCCGTTCGCCCGTGTGCGCGATATTGGGGCTCGGGCGGCTCATGGTGAAAGCTCCCTTGGCGCAAGCTCCCAGAGGAGAACGCGGTTGTTGCCCGAATCCGCAATCACCGCCATGCGGCCTGCGACCGAAACGCCATAGGGCCAGCAGAGGCTGTCGCGGGCGGGGCTCTGCCAGCGATTGTCGCCCTTGTCGACAAAGCTCGGCTGGCCCGCCAGCCCTTCCGCCGGGGCGTCATTGGCAAGGGCGCCGAGCGGCCAGGAGAGGAGCCGCGAATTGGCCGTGTCCGCCACGATCAGCCGGCCCTCGGCGGCGGCCACGGAATAGGGCATGTTGAGCGCGCGCTCGCTCGGCCAGTAGTGGCTGCGATTGTGCTCAGTGGCGATGAAATCGGGCTGGCCGAGGACGAGGTCGGCCGGCGCACCGTCCTCCTCGGGCCAGCTCCTCCAGCCGAGAATGCGGTTGTTGCCCGCATCGGCGACAAGCAGCCGGCCGGCGGCAAAGACCGCGCCATGGGGCCAGCGCAGGCCCATGGGCCCCGGCGCCCGGCCGGCGTTCTCGTCGCGGCTCGTGAAATCGCGCTGGCCGAGCACGCGGCTCGCGGGGGTGCCGCACTCTTCCGGGATCCCGTCCCAGATGAGAACGCGCCGATTGCCGGTGTCGCAGACCACGAGCCGGCCCTCGAGGATCGCCACCCCATAGCACCAGTTGAGGCTGTCGGCCGCCGGACGTGCGCGCCCGCGATTGGCCTCGGTGGCGGAAAAATCCGCTTGCCCCAGCACCACATCGGCGGGCTGGTTGTCGGCCTCGACGGGCCGGGTCCACAAGAGCACACGGTGGTTCCAGGCATCCGCCACGGCGAGCACGCCATCGGCGAAGGCGATCCCCGTCGGCACGTTGAGTGTCGCAGGGCCAGGGGCGCCGCGTCCATTGCGCCCCTCACTTTGGGCGTCCTTCTGGCCGATGAGGACATCGGCCGGCGTGTGGTCGTCTTCGGGCGCATGGCGCCAGACGAGCAGCCGATGGTGGCCCGTATCGGCAATGACGAGGGGGCCGCCGGAGCCGGCCATGGCGGCGCCGCGGGGGCCGAAAAGGCTCGCGCGCGTGGGCCGCACGGGAGCTGCCAGGCCGTCGGCTGCACCGGGGGCGCCGAGCACGCAGGCGGGGCCCTCGGCCACAAGCAGCCGCCCGGGCATGGGGGCGGTCGGCCGCGTCGCGGCCGGAGCGCTCGGGTGGCTCATGAGGGATATACGCATGACGTCGGCTCTTTCTCCCGATACTCTCAAGTGCTTCCGACACTCCCAGATGTGTCCCAATTGCGCTCTCGCCTCCTTGGAGTGGTCGCGATACCGTTAAGGTGTCTTTTCCCTGCTTCCGAACTCTCCCACGTGTCTTTGCCCTGCTCCCGAACGCGCCTACGTGTGTTTGCCCTCGCGCTAGCGCGCGAGGCGCACCTCCACCCGGTCGTCGATGACCCGCACCGCATGGGGGGCGAGCTGCACCTCGGGTGCTGTCAGGCACTCGCCCGTGGTGAGGTCATAGGCAAAGCCGTGATGCGGGCAGGTAAGCACGCCATCGGCCACCGCGCCCCGGTCGAGCGGCAGGCCGAGATGGGCGCAGGCGTTGCGAAAGCAGCTCACCGCATGGCCGTTGCGCGAGAGGATCACCTCCTCGCCGTCGATCGCGCGGGTGATGATGTCGCCCTCGGGTATGTCGGCAAGCCTGCAGGCCGGCCGCCAATCGCCCTCGGCATGGATCGCAAAGGGGCTGATGAAGCGTACCGCGCCCGGCTGCGATTGCGACTGTGATTGTGATTGCGAAGACGGGCCGGCGCCATTGCCGCTCCGGTCCTCGTGGGCCGCTTGGGCCGGCGCGGAAGACGGCGCCGCGGACAGCCCCTTGACCTCACGGATCTCGGTGATTTCCGGGCAATGGCTCTCAATGGCCTTCTTGACCCCGGCGGTGAAGGTGAGGGTCGAGGCCGGGCAGCCGTCGCAGGCACCGAGAAAGCGCAGCTCCACCGTATCGGGCGGCACCACCCGGACGAGCGCCACATCGCCGCCATGAGCCTTGAGCATGGGCCGCACGCTCGCGAGCGCCGTCTCCACGCGCTCCTGCAAGCTCGGCTTGAGAAGCCCCAGATGCCGCAGCACCGCATAGACGAGCTCGTCGCCCGCCGCCGCGCGCAGCGCCCGCGCCGCCTGGGCATCGTCCTTGAGCGCCTTGATGAGACGGCGGAAGGCCTCGCCATGGAGGGCGTCGATGGCGGCGCGGTAGTCGGCGATGGCGGCACGCATCTCCTCGGAGAGCCCGGCAAAGGGCCGCTCGGCCTCCTCTATGGCCGCGAGATGGCGGGCCAGGGCGTCCGCATCACGAGGCACATTGCCGGGCGCATCACCGGATGCGGGCGAGGTGCCGTCCGCCAAGCGGCCGGCCGCGGCAGGCGCTGCGGCGTGCGCCAAGAGCGGCGATGCCGGCGTGGCCGCCTGCGGCCCATCCCGACCGTTCTCAACGCCGGTCACCGGACCACTCCTTCTCGCTGCGCATGCTCAGGCATATTTTAGGTCCCGGAACAGGTAGGGTTGCAGGCCGCCGCCGACAAAGGCGGATATGAAGGCTGCGATCCAGGGGTGGGGCGCTACGAAGGCGAGCAGGAGAAAGAACGCCGCGGTGATCACGATGCCCAAGAGGCTGCGCAGGATGACGCTGCGGACGTCTTTGAACAGCTTGCCGCGCGCGAACAGGATCATCGAGTTCTTGGCCATCTCGAACATGGACTCAGCCTCCCATCACGGTGGTCGCAAAGAGAATGACGAGCCCGAGAACGACCCCCCAGAGGCCCGCAATGGGGCCGTAAAAGCCACCCATCATGGCGGCGAGCTCCTTGCCGATATGCTTGGCCCCGACAACGAGGCCGCCGAGAATGCCACCGAGCACCGAAGCCACGATGGCAATGATGATGGCGCCGATGGCCGTTCCAAGCGTCAGCTCCAAGGTTTTTTCTCCCCTTTCCAGAGTTCTTCCCTCCAAGACTCGAATGGCTCCCGGGCCGCCGCGGACGGACGCATCCGAAAGCCTCTCGGTCTCTGCATGCCTCAGCCCCCATTGGCGGTCACGGAGGCAGGCGTGACAACCGCCCCCTCTTCCGGGCCGCCGCCATCCGTCGCCCCGGACGCACCGTCCGACGCCCCGCTCGCCTCGCCTTCGAGCGCGGCGATGGCATCGCGCACGGCCTGACATTTTTCCGCCTCGCCATGGGCCTCGAAGACGGTGAGTGCCGCGCGGTAGAGGCTGAGGGCCTCGCCCCGGTTGCATCCGCTCCCAGGCGGGTGGCCAAGGGCCGCATCGGGCAGATTGGCAAGGCAATTGGCCTTGTTGGCGGTGGTGTTGGCCCAGGCAATGGGGGCCGCCTCGCGGGTGCGCACCTTGAGCGCCTCGCCATAGGCCTCGAGGGCGCGCAGATTGTTCTCGACGATGTGGCTGGTGGAGGCGTATTGCAGGGCGTTGCCGAGATTGTTCTGCAACATGGCGTATTCATTGGGGTGGTCGATGAGCGTGACCACCTTGAGCCCCTCCTCGAACGCCTGCACGGCGAGCGCCTCACGCATCTTCGCCTTCTTGTCGGTGAAGGGCATAGAGAGATAGGCGGTCGCCAGATTGTTCTGGAGGATGGCGAATTCCTTGGGATGGCGCTTGCGGTCGAAACCCCGGAGCGCTTCCTGATAGGCGGCAATCGCGTCCCTCAGGCTTCGCTTACCCATGCCGGCAAGCGTCTGCAGCACGAGACCGCGGTTCATGTGCAGCTCGGCCACCTCCTCGCGACCGCCATCGGCCTCGAGTATGGGGCGCGCCTCGTCATAGCAGCGCTCGGCCCGCTCAAGATATGTGCTTCCCTGCTCGGGAATGGCCTGGAGTGCGGTGCCCATGCGGGCGAGGACGCGCGCCCGGAGAAGGGGCGCAGCCGCGGGCGCAAGGGCGGCGCCTTTGCGGCATTCTTGCTCTTGTGCCTCTCTGCCGTCGTCGGCCTGTGCATCGCCGCTCGCCCCGAGCCCCTGGCACAGCGCCAGCGCTTTCTCATAGAGGTGCACCGCCTGATGGAGATCGTGAGGCGTGCGCGGGCGGGTCTGCAGCCCCATGGCGATCTCGACGAGCATGTCCACCTTGTCGGTGAAAGGCACGTCCTCGCGCTCGATGGCCTGAATGGCCGCGCGCACCTGCTCATCAACGAGGGGTGTCGCCACGCCGGTTTCCTCCCTGAACGTCATCCGGCTCTCGTCGCGGTCTCCATGCGCCTCTGTGTGCCCTTCCCCTCCCGATCCAAGGTCGAGGCCCTATGGCGGCGCAAGAGATGCGCGAGAACTCTTGAAGTCCACGATAACCTTGTCCCACCTGTGTGTCTAGTTATTTTGCGTAGTGCAAACTAAGTTTACACCTCCCGCGCGACGAACA
This sequence comes from Methyloligella sp., assembly GCA_027058255.1. Lineage (GTDB taxonomy): Bacteria > Pseudomonadota > Alphaproteobacteria > Rhizobiales > JALUTE01 > JALUTE01. The sequence goes on from JALUTE010000253.1 coordinate 5,057, forward strand.
CGTCCCGCACGACCAGAGCCGCCCAGTCGTCCGACCACGTTGCGGCAACGCGGCGCAACGGCATCTCGTCGGCAGCCGGTCCGCGCGAAGGCATTCCACCCGCATCGGCGAATGTGCGGAAGAAGTCCACGGCAATGACGATGCGGTCTCCGGCAGCGTTTTTGCGCTTGAGCAGATAGCCCCCGCCCGCGTGATGGCGGACGGGAAGAATCAGGAGATCGCCATCGCGTCGCAGGAGGGCAACGGCCTCCACGCCGGCGAAATGGCGTTCATAGAGGGGGCGCGCGATATGGATGGCGCCGCGATCGAGAAGGACGCTCTCCACGGGCTCGGGACGTGCCGCCGAGCCGCCTGGCGGCTGGCTGGCATGGTCCGTCATGGCACCCTGCTCTTGGAGCGGTGCCCGCCGTTACGCGAGGCCGGGGATGCGTCGCCATCGTCGGTGGTTGCGTCCGCATGCCCGGCCTCAGTGCGGCCGGCGATCCGCGCCATGATCTTGTCCACCACCCGGTCCGCAGCGGCGGCGACCGGTGGGGAGAGCGTGAGCCCAAGCTCGAGACTGGCCGCCTCGACAAGATAGACCATGACATCGCAGGGAAAGGCCTCGCCATAGATCCGCCGGCCGGCATAGAGCGCATGGTCCCAGCGGAAGTCATGCAGGTTGTAGCTCTCGCGGGGCGGTGCCTCGAGGGCATGGCCAGGCACCTCGAAGACGGCCCCCGGCTCGCTGCCCGTTTGTGCTGCATCGACAATGATCAGGGACTCGGCGCCGCGCGCGGCAAACATCACCGCCATGCCGTCCGTGCCTGCATCGAGAATGCGCACCGGCATGCGCGCCTGCCGAGGCAGCCGGTCCAGAAGAGCGCGCAGCCGGTGCGCAACGACGACGCCGACGCCGTCATCCGATCTGTTGGTGTTGCCACAGCCGATAATGGCCAGCATGATGTCCTACTCTTGCTTGCGTCCTCTTGCTCCCGTCCGGCTCTGCCACGCCTTCGCACCTCCCTCCTGCCGGTGGCCGGGGTGCTGGGGCCTCACGGCGTTCAGATGCGCCAAAGCCGGCATGACCATTGGGGCTCGACCGGCAGGTCCAGCTCTGGCAATTCGCACCATTTTCGATGGACGAGATAATACATGCACGTCTCACAGGCCTGCTCGATGCCACCGTGCTCGATCGGCTCCAGGGTGAAGCCACCGATCACCAGCTTGACCTCCAGACTGCCATCGCTTGTGCGCAGGCGGGTGATAATCTCCTGAACCCGTTCGTGCGTGTCCGCTCGCGGCTCGACCTCGGTGTCGAGACCGGCGCGCAGTTTGGTTTCGATCTCGCGGCGCAGAGCGTCCTCGTACTCGCTTCTTGCACTGGCTCCGGTTGTGGTCTCGTCGACCATGCTCACCTCCCGCCTTGCGTCACACGAATCAGATTTTCCAGAGGCGGCACCACCATTCCGGCTCCACCGGCAGAGAAAGCTCCGGCAAATCGCACCATTTGCGATGCACCAGATAGTAGATGCACTCTTGGCATCGCTGGCCATCGGGGCCGTAAGGGTGGTTGACGAAACCACCGATCACCAAGCGGCCCTTGATGTCGTCTCGGTCGAGGGCACGCAGCTCGTCGAGGATCTTGCTAAACTCCTGGACGGTCTCGGGAAAGGGCTCGGTCTGGGTCTCGAGGCCGTCCTCGAGCATTTGGGCAATCTCGGCCAGAAGTTTCGCCGGATCGTCTCTCTTGTTACCCCCCATTGCCGGGATCCCTCGTCTGATCGGTTGTCGGTTCGGTCTCGATACGCCGACATGGAACCGGCAGCCCGTATACTAGGTCGGCGCAAGCAAATCACACCCCCCTGCGGGGAGGCGCCTCGCCGGCTTCGGCGCCTCCCGCCACGGTCGGGTCAACTCCAGTCGGGATGGCCGATCAGGCCGTGCGGAAACGTGCGAGCTCCTCTCCGGTCTTGGCATCGTGCGCATGCACGGTGCACACGAGGCACGAATCGTAGGATCGGCACACATGGCCGACCTCGACCGGATCGCTCGCATCGGCGATCGGGGTCCCGATCAGCGCCTCCTCGATGGGGCCGCGGGCGCCATCATTGGAGCGCGGGCCCACATTCCATGTGGTGGGAGCAATGATCTGATAGTTCTTGATCTTGCCGCCCTCGACCTCGATCCAGTGGCAAAGTGCGCCACGAATGGCCTCTGTCGCACCCCAGCCGCGGCCGTCCTTCTCGGTCGGCTTGATGTACCAGGGATCGTTGAGACGAAGCTCGCGCAGAATGTGCTCGATTTCCCGATAGATGACCTTGGCCTCGTGCATGCGGGCGAAGTGCCTCAGAAGCACGCTGGCGCCGCCCATCTTCTTGTACATGTCGAGCACCAGCGGGTCGGTCCATTGGAACGGCTCGCCATGGCTGCCGCCGCAAATGAGCTGGCGGGCGAGCGGCCCGGCCTCGAGACGGCCCGCCTGGTCGTGGCGCACGGCCACCGCCCAGGAGTATTTGCCGTTGGGGTCTGCCTCGTTCTTCTGTACAGCCCTCGTGGTGCGATCGAAGGGATGCAGGCCACCAGGCTCGTCATACCACGCATGCTGGACATCCTCGCGGGTGAAGGACTGGTCCATGAGCTGATGGGTGTCGGTGGCGCTGTCATAGACACCGCTCTTCATTCTGAGCGCCGCGTTCCGGCCCTCGATGGTCGGGCGATTGTACTTGTCCTCATGCGGCAGGTACCCCCAGGAGACGAACTTCTCGACCCCCTTGCCATACTGGTCGAGGCCGATATCGAGCCCCATGCGCCAGTAGAGGCCGAGATCGGAATTGGCGTGCTCGGGCTTTTCGTCGAGCCAGGCCATGAAGTCGTCATAGGACTGGATCTCCTCATAGCGCTCGAGCGAGCAGCCGAGCCAGACGGGCTCCAGCCAGTTCTTGCGGAAATGCTCGAGAATCGACCAGGCGCGGGTGATGTCGGTCAAGGTCGGCGCGCACATCACACCGCCCGGGACCATGTAGCTCGAATGGGGCCACTGGCCGCCGAGGAGGGCGTAGATCTCCACCGGCCGGCCCGAGATGGTGACCCCAAGCTCGTAATTGGAGCCGGTGAAAGGCGCCCAGCGCCGCACCGCCTCCTCATAATAGGGGCTGTTGCGGTAGTTCTTGTTGGTCGCGTCGATCATGAACAGCCCATAGTGATGACGCGGCAGGCTTTGCAGACTCTCGGTGAGCTGGCCGAGATTGCGCGCCAGGATGGCATTGCGTGGCACCTCCGTGCCCCAGGCGGTATCGAGCGCCCAGGCCGCGCAGGTGAGGTGTGAGGCGCCGCAAATGCCGCAGGCGCGTGGCGTCACGACGAGGCCCGCTTGCGGGTCCTTGTCGCGCAGGATGATCTCGAAGCCGCGGAAGAGCTCGGCGCTCGTCCAGGCATTGACCACCACCCCGTCCTGCAGGTCTACTCGAACGTCGAGATCACCCTCGACCCGCCCGACGGGTGAAATGTCGAGTGTCTGTACGGCTGGTTGTGCCATGGTCTGTCTCCTCGAACTCGGTTGTCTCTTGTCTTTCCGGTTGTCGCTTGTCGTTCCGGTTGTCTCTGGGGTGCCCACCCTGTCGGCGGCACGCGCATGTCGATGTCGATGGAGGGCGCAGGCCCGCTCCGGCCGCTGCGAGATAGGCACGCAGGACATGCGCTCCAATCGCTTCAGACGACGAAGATGTCCTCTTCCGCCCAGGCTGGCGCAGCCGCCTTGGCAGCGCCGGTGAGCTTGATGTAGCCGGCCTGATCGACGCCTGCGGGCAGATCCTTCGGCACGCCCATCACGGTCTGGGTCTTGAAGACGGTGCCGGGCTCCAGATCGAAGAAGGGGAACTCCGGCTCGGTGCAGCCGAGACATGGCATGCCGGCCCGGGTCTTGGAGCTCTGCCGGTTCCAGAGGATGCGGTTGCAAGGTGAATGGGTCATGGGCCCCCGGCAGCCGAGATCGTAAAAGAGGCAGCCCTTGCGCTGACCGAACTCCGGCGCCGAAACCTTGTAGGCAAAATGCATGTTCCGGGTGCAGCCCGTCTGGGTGAAGCTCGTGAAGAAGGTCTTCGGGCGCTGGAACTCATCGAGGGTGATCTCGCCGGCATTGCCCGTAGCCACGGCGACGAGGATCTGCGTGATCCAGTCGGGATGGGCCGGACAACCGGGGATGTTGATGACGGGAAGGCCCGATTTGGCGGTGAAGTCAGGCCCCAGGAAACCGCCTCGCTCACGCTTGAGGAATTGCAGCCCTTGTGAATCGGTCGGATTGGGCGCCGTTGCCGGAATGCCGCCCCAGGTGGCGCAGTCGCCAAGCGCGACGACGAATTGCGCGACGTTCGCAAGCTCACGCACCCACTCCTTCATGGGCCGGCCAGCAAAGCGGTTCCAATCGCCCGTGCCATCGGGCGCGTTCACCACCGTGCCCTCGAAGGCGAAGATGTCGAGGGCGATCTCCCCCGAAACACAGGCCCGCAGGAGCTTTTGCAGATTGTCGCCGAGCTCCATGCCAAGAGAGGGGTGCCAGAGCACATTGATTCCGAAATCCGTCACCAGATCGACGGCGCTGGGCTCCTCTGCATTCAGAAAAGACATGGTGTTGCCGGAGCATGCACCCCCTTGGAGCCAGAGCAGATTGGCCATTCCTTGTTCCTCCCGTGATTGGCGCGCCCCATGGGCGGGATCGAGGCAGTTTCGCTGCCTGTTAACCAAGCGGCAGCGCAACGCCTAGCAAGGTATGTGCCAATGTGCGAACAAGGATAAATATTCAATAATGGCAATGTGATAGATGCCCTCCTCCTCCCATTGGCGCGCGCGTGGACGCACGCAGCAAACTTAGTTTCGTGAGCAGATGCAAAGGATGTTTGCGCTTGTCCCGCCCGCGTTTGAGACCGTGGAGGCGGGCGATTTCCGAACGTTCAGCCATTGCGGTTGCCACAGACGGGACATTCGACCTCCAGGAGATAGCCGTACCAGATCGCCTGGCAGCGGCTGCACCAATGGCCGGTGGTCTGTTCGACGGGCGCGCCGAGGGCCCGGGCCATGGGGCTTGGGCCGACATGTTCGCGCATGCCGGGCTGGCCGGGAGGGCGCGTGCGCGAGAGGGGAAAGCGCAGCAGCCGAGCGGCCGGCGCCTCACCGGAGCCCTTTGGACGAACGGCTTTCGTGTCACCGTCCGGTGTGCCGCCTTTGCCGACATCCTCGCGTGCATCCGGCTTGCGGGGGGCGCCTTCATCCTTGCCGTCGTGATCGGACCCGGTCATGCGCGGTGCTCCTTCAAAGGCGCTTCTCGATATTGTAGCGCTTGATCTTGTTGGCGAGACCGACGCGGGAGAGGCCGAGCTCTTTCGCCGCTTCGCTCTGGTTCCAACCATGCCGGCGCAAGGCATCGCGCACGAGAGCCTGCTCCAAAGACGCCACCTTGTCCTTCAATGTCGCGCCCTCGATGACGGGGGTGCCGGCGAGCGATGACATGGCGCTCGGCTCCACGGCGGCAATCTCGGGCGAGAGCAGGTCGCGCGTGATATAGCCCCCATCCGGTGTCAGCGCCACCATGCGGCGTATTTCGTTCTCGAGCTCGCGGACATTGCCGGGAAACGAATAGCCCATGAGGCGCTCGAGCACGTCATTGGCCACGCCGAGCACGCGTCGTCCCATGGCCTCGCAATATTTCCGGGTAAAGAACTCGGCGAGAACAGGGATATCGTCGAGGCGTTCGCGCAAGGGGGGAATGTTGATTTCGAACCCCTTGAGGCGGAAATAGAGGTCCTGGCGGAACCTGCCTTCGCGCACCAGGCGCTCCAGTGGCACGTTGGAGGCCACGAGAATACGCACATCGGCGGTCTGGGTCGTATCCGATCCGAGGGGTTTGATCTCTCCGTCCTGAAGAAAGCGCAGCAGGCTTACCTGAAAGGTCGGTGAGACATCGGAAATCTCGTCGAGAAAGACGGTGCCCCCATCGGCGGCGCGAAAGAGGCCGAGCCGGTCGCTGACGGCACCGGTGAAGGCGCCCCGCTTGTGGCCGAAAAGCTCCGAATGCAGGAGGTCATCGGGCATGCCCCCGCAGTTCTGGAAGAGGAGGGGGCTCTGGTGGCGGTTGCTCTTGAAATGGATGGCGCGGGCGAAAAGCTCCTTGCCAGTGCCGGTCTCGCCCTGGATGAGGATCGGCAGGTCCGTCGGCGCCGCCTGCCGGGCAAGCGTACAGAGCCCTGCCATAACCTCGCTGGCATAGACGAGCTTCTCGAAATTGTGGCACTCGACACCATGGCGAAGCGGGCGCGAGCCACCGATGAGCGGCGAGTCGTCGGTGAATTTGAGCTCGCGGCTGAGGAGACGGTGGCGGCGGGCGAGCTCTCGCGACTCCAGCGCCCGCTTGGTGAGCAGCCCAACCTGCTCGGGGTCGAGCGGCTTGCGAATGTACTGATACACCGCGGTGCGGTCGGCACGGCCATTGCAGTGACCGCTGGCGGCCGTCGACTTGACCAGAATGCGAATGACGTCGGGATGCTGGAGGCGGAAGTCGCACAGCACGCAGGCGCCCTGGCCATCGCTCAGGTCAGCCTCACAAATGATGAGGTCGACATGTGCGTCATCGGCAACCGCCATTGCGTCCTTGGCCGACGTGGCCGTCAGCACGCGATAGCCGCAGACGCGCTCAAGCTCCCCAATCACCGTCGCCCATTCACCGACATCGGCGATTGCAAGAAGGACAGTGCTGGGCTCGCTCATGAATACAAACCAAGTTGTCTGGATGCATAGATCGTTATCATGGTGCGGTGTCGATTTCAACCGAGTCTGCCATGCGAAATGGCCTTTTGGACGCTCTCACACACCTCGTGGAGGACAGAGACGAGCCTCCAATGAGTTGACGTCTCATCCCGTGGTGTAAATTGCGACCGTAGCACGGGCTGAGTGGAGCCCTTGCGCAGCTCAGGCGAAGCCTGCGCGGGCGGCAGGCTGGGTGGTCATTGTGGTTCTCCGGCCAGGATCGAGTATCCGATTCGATCCAGGCGAGGGAGATGGACCCACAATGACCGACGGGAGACATGGCGCTCAAAGCGCTCCTTGAAAAGGCCTCCGACAACGAACTCCTGGCCGAAATGCTGGGCTTTGTCGCCAACCGGCTGATGGCGCTCGACGTCGAGCGCGTGTGCAACGCCGGGCGTCACGAGCGCTCGGACGGGCGCACCAACGACCGCAACGGCTATCGTGACCGGGCCTGGCAGACCCGTGCCGGCAACGTCGCCCTCAAGGTGCCGAAGCTCAGGAAGGGCTCCGACTTCCCCGAGTTC
>JALUTE010000254.1 GCA_027058255.1 Methyloligella sp.
CCTCGCCGCCGAGGCGGCGGCCTGGCCGGGCATGACGGGACTCGATCTTGCCAGAGAGGTGACCTGCGCCCAGAGCTACACCTGGGACGAGACGCTGTGGACCTGGCCGGATGGCTTCGGCCGGCAGACGGCGGCGGAGCTGCACGTGGTGGCCATCGACTACGGGCTCAAGCGCAATATTCTGCGCTGTCTTGCAAGTGCCGGCTGCCGGGTCACGGTGGTGCCGGCCACCACCTCGGCCGAGGATGTTCTGGCGCGGGGGCCCGACGGGGTCTTTCTCTCCAACGGGCCGGGCGATCCGGCGGCGACCGGCGTCTATGCGGTGCCGGAGATCGAGAAGCTCATCGCCGCGGACCTGCCCGTCTTCGGCATCTGTCTCGGTCATCAGATGCTGGCGCGGGCGCTTGGCGCCAGGACGCGCAAGATGCGCCAGGGCCACCATGGCGCCAACCATCCGGTGAAGGATTTCACGACCGGCAAGGTCGAGATCACCTCCATGAATCACGGCTTCACGGTGGATCGCGACAGCCTGCCCGAGGGCGTGGCCGAGACCCATGTCTCGCTGTTCGACGGCTCCAATTGCGGCATTCGGCTCGAGGGCCGGCCCGTCTTCTCGGTCCAGTACCATCCGGAGGCCTCGCCCGGGCCGCAGGACAGCCACTATCTGTTCACCCGGTTCGTCAATCTGATGCGCGAGCGCAAGGGGCTGGCGCCGCTGGCGGAGGGTTGACATGGCGACCAGCGGCCGGCGGAATTGGCTGCGCGCGCATTGACAAGGGGGCACGTATCCCGTGTCGGATCGTCACCGTCATCTCGCATGGGCAGCGTGCCATCTTGCGCTTGCCGCCGCCCTTGTCTGGAGCCTGGCGGTGCCAGCCTTGGCGCGGGCGAGGCCCCCATGGCAGAGCTGGGTCTCCACCCTGCATCGCGACCACGCGCTCGTGGGGCGGATATGGTCGGTCCGCGAGAAGCGCTTTCTCAAGCCTCTCGAGCTGCGGGACCGTCTCGCGCTCACCGATTTCGTGCTCCTTGGCGAGACCCACGACAATCCCGACCACCACCGGCTCCAGGCCTGGCTGATCTCCGCCATTGTCGGCTATGACCGCCGGCCTGCGGTGGTGATGGAGATGATCAGCCTCGACCAGGCCGACAAGCTCGAGGCCTATCTCGAGGCGGAGAAGGCGCGGCTCAAGCGCCAGGCGGAGCGCCCGGCTGCACCGAAGCCCAAGAAAAAAGTGCGCCCGGGTGGCGATGGCGGCGTGCGCATCGCAGAAGCCGAGCGCAAAGCGGAAAGCGGCAAGCGGCGCGGCCGTCGCAAGGCGCGCCGCAAGCGGGTGCGGCGGCCGCCTGCGCCGCGCGGCACGCCGCCATCGGTTCTGGCGGCAGGCCTCGGCCCGGCCATTGGCTGGGAGAAGACGGGCTGGCCATCCTGGTCCATCTACCAGCCCATTGCGCGCGCCGTGTTCGCCCACAAGCTGGCGCTCGCGCCAGGCAATCCGGGAAAGGCCGCCGTGCGCCGCGTGGGCAAGGGCGGCCTCGCGGCACTGCCCGCGCCGGACCGGCGCCGGCTGGTGCTCGACCGGCCCCTGCCGCGCCTTCTCCGCGAGGCTCTGACGGACGAGCTCGAGCGCGGGCATTGCAACCTGGTGCCACGCTCCGCGCTCGGACCCATGCGGGCCGTTCAGCGCCTGCGCGACGCGGTGATGGCGGACCAGCTTCTCAAGGCCGGGGCGGAGACGGGCGCCATTCTCATCGCGGGCGGCGGTCATGTGCGCGCCGACTATGCGGTGCCCTGGTATCTCACCCATCGCGAGCCCGACATGTCGGTCGCCAGCGTCATCATGATCGAGGTCGATGGGGAGGCGAAGGCGCCGGGCGACCTTGTGCCCAAGGCGCCGGACGGCTATCTCGCCGCCCACTATGTGTGGTTTACGCCGCGCACCAAGCGCCCCGACCCCTGCGAGCGGCTCCGCAAGCGCTTCGGCCTGTCCAAGAAGGGCGCCGGCAAGGATCTCGGGCCTGCCAAGGCCGCCAAGCCCGCGAAACGCGCAAGACCCGCAAAACCTGCCAAAGCCCGGACCAGGCGCTGACGGATTGCAAGGGCGGGAAAAGGACATGCCCGCCCGGCACGGCCTCGCGGGCCGGAGGCGGGCGGGCGCGGATTCACCGTCGCCGGGAATGCGGGGCCGGCGAGACGGGGCGTGGGCGCGCGCCCGTCCCGGCGCATGCCACCGGCCGGCGCGTCAATAGGCGATCCGGTGCCGGTGCACGGGGCGTCCGGGCCGGTAGGGGCCCTCGAAGCGATAGCGGAAGGCGTCCGTGAGGCGGAAGGGCGAGCACGGCTTGGCGCTCACCTCGCACACCACGCGGCCATTGCCGCCCTCGCAGGTGACATTCTTGGCCCGTGCCATGCGCCATCTGCGGAAGTCGCGGCCAAAGCGCGACACCGTCTTGCGCCGCCATTGGCGGATGGCCTTGCGCCGCGCGATCCAGGCCTTGAAACCGAACGGCATGGGGCCGCGCTGCACGGCGACGGCCCAGATGCGGTACTGGCACTGCCTGAGCGCCGGATTGGCCTCGGCCTGGCTGGCCGGAGACAGTGCGGTGAAAACGAGCGCGAGCGCGCTTGCGGCGATCGTGCTCGAGACGACTTTCATTCCCAGCATGCTGTCCTCCTGTCTTGCGCCTCGGGATCGGGGCCGGACGGCACGGCTTTCCGAGGGGGCGATGACAGGGGAACCATAGATGGGCGCGGCTGTGCGATGGCTGAACCGGCCATTCATCGCCGGTTCATGGGGCCGGTTCATGGGGCCGGTTCAGGGCCGCCTCCATCGGCGCTCTCCGACGGCGGCGAGAGGCGCGCATCGGCGCCTCGGTCCGCGCGCTCCGGCGGCGGGCGCGCGTCACCCTCCGATGGGGCGATCGGGGAAGGCGAGCTGCTCGCGGGCGCGCCACTCATCGGTGACATAGTTGATGATGACCGATTTGCGCACGCCCTGGATCGGCCGGCGTTCGAAACCGTGATAGGTGATATCGGACGGAATGAAGATGAGGGCACCGCCCGGCTTGAAGGGCGAGCGGCCGACCCGGCGCTGCTCGGCATCGTAGATGTCGGTGCCAAGGTCGTGGTGGCTCGGATCGCGCGAGACATAGAGCAGCATGGTGAAGAGCTTGACCCCGAGATCGGTGTGCGGCTCCAGCCAGAACCCGTCCGTGTCCTGGGCATATTCGATGCGCAGATAGGAGCCCGCGAGATCGGGGCCGAAATGGCGCGTGATGGCGCCGGTGACCTCAGGGCTCTGGAAGGCGTCGGCCAGGGCGGCGCACACGCCGTGGCGGGCGCGGTTCTCCACGTCGAAATATTTCCGTGTGGCATTGTGCAGCTCGCGCTTGCCCGAGACGCCGCCGAGGCTGGGTGCGGGGAAGGGCAGGGCGAGGATGTCGTCGATGCTCTGCTCGGGAACGCAGTTCTCGAGGAGCCAATGGGTATAGGGCGCATCCACCCGCCGTCCGGTCGCGATGCTGGCGAGGAAGCGCTCGGCGATGTCCTCGGCCGTCGGCGTCTGCGCGGCCGGCATGGTCGCAGTCTCGCTCGGCCCCGATCCGCCTGCCGATGTCATGGTGCTCGTCTCCCCTGGCCACGCCTTTTGGATGCGAGGGGTTTAGCACCGGCACGCTTCACGCGCAAACGGCCGCTGGTCCTGCTGGCTCAGTTCAGCCCGCGCATGAGCGCGGCGGCACTCTCCTGCACCTGGCAGGCTGGCTCGCCCTTGTTGCGCAGGCAGCTCGCCAGGAGCTCCAGCAGCGAGGCATGGAGGTCGCGCTCGGCCGCATGCTGCGGCGGATTCTCGGCGAGAAAGCGCAGAATGCTTCCATAATCCGGCATCGGGTCCAAGACCTTTGCATCACGGCGCAGACAACCCCGCCTGCAACCATGGCGCGGCGATGGGGCGAAACTGTGGCTCGGCTTGCGGATGGGGGCGGTCAGGAGGCGATCTTGCGGGCGATGGCGAGTCCATCGGCGATGGGCAGGAGCGCCATGTCCACGCGCGCATCGCCATGCAGGCGGTCGGCGACGGCGCGGATGGCCCGGGTCTGCGGATCGTTGCGCGAAGGGTCCGCCACCGCGCCATCCCAGAACATGTTGTCGATCAGGAGCACGCCGCCCTCGCGCAGGAGCGTGAGGCAGCGCTCGTAATAGGCGGGATAGTTGCGCTTGTCGGCATCGATGAAGGCCATGTC
>JALUTE010000255.1 GCA_027058255.1 Methyloligella sp.
CCCTTTACGGCGAGGCTCTGGCGGCAAAGGACCTGCCGAGCGAGATGAAGGCCAGCCTCCTGAACGACCGGGGCGTCGCCCACTGGCATCTGCGCCATGCCAAGGCCGCCATCGAGGACTTCAACAAGGCGGTGACGCTCTATCCCGAATATGCCGCCGCCTACAACAATCGCGGCAATGTGCTGCTCGCGGTCGGTGCGGTCGAGGAGGCGATCAAGGACTTCGACCGGGCCATCCTGCTTGCTCCGGGCTATGCGGCGGCATGGAACAACCGGGCCAACGCCTATGTGAAATTGGGCCGGCTGCGCGAGGCGCTGCGCGATTATGCGCAGGCCATGAAGCTGGCGCCGAGCGATCCGGTTCCGCTCAACGGGCGCGGCAAGGTGCAGCTCGCCATGGGCCGGCCCTATGCGGCGCTGCGCAACTTCTCCCACGCCATCGGTCTCGATGCCAAATATGCGACCGGCTACCGCAACCGCGCCGAGGTCAATCTCGCGCTCGAGAAATATGAGGGGGCCATCGAGGACCTCAGCCGTGCCATTGCGTTCGAGCCGCGCAATGCGCGCCTCTATCTCGTGCGCGGCAAGGCCTATCTCTCCGCCAAGGACTACAACGCTGCGCTCAAGGATTTCACGCGCGCCCTGGAGCTCGCACCGCCGACGGCCGGGGCCTATACCGCGCGCGGCATGGCCTATGCCCGGATGCAGCGCTTCGATGCGGCGCTCGAGGATTTCGGACGCGCGATCGAGATCGACCATCGCTTCGCGAAGGCCTATGCCGACCGGGCCTGGACCTACAAGGCGATGGGCGCGCCGGAGCTGGGGCTGCGCGACGCCGAGCGGGCGTTGGGGCTCGACCCCAAGAATGCGCAGGCCCTGGCGGTGCGGGCCGAGATCTACGAGGCGCTCAGCCGGTTCGAGGAGGCCATTGCCGACTATCGCCGGGCCGTTGCGCTCGACCCCGAGCTCGACAAGGCGTGGGAGGCCTTGGAGCGGCTCTCCGGCGATCTCAAGCCCGAGCCGGAGGAGGTCATCGAGGCGGGCTTCGAGGAATGGCGCGTCTTTCGTGCGGGCAAGGGGCGCTATTTCGCGGCCCATGACGGCTATCCGCGCATTCGCGTGCCGCTCGAGATGGTCAGCGACGCGCAGCCCAGGATCGTCGACTGGGAGCCCAAGAGCGGCGCCTACAAGGGCATAGGCGTGCTGCGCTACTATGCGGGCCGGATGGCCGACGGGCAGGAGAGCGCCGCATCGGGCGCCATGCCCGTCAAGGTCAGCGCCGCCGGCTCGGCCCCCTCGGGGGGGCGCGGGGATGCCAAGGCCGGGCCCGGTGTGGCGGTCGAATATGCCGCCATCGTCGATCTTTACGCCAACAAGGTGGTGAGCCTCGAGCCATGGCGCATGGGCGAGCAGATGGCGAAATGGCTCTGGGAGGACGGCAAGGTCACCGTGACGGGGCCTGACGGGATCACGCGGGCATTTCGCTTGCGACGTCCCAAGCCCAAGCGGCGCGTGGTCCGCCGTCGCGAGGACTGGATGGGAGGCGGCCCGGTCTGGTCGCCCTGGGGCGACGGGTGGCTCTCCCAGCCCGACGTCTATCGCCGCCCGCCCCCGGCCCGGCGCAAGCGGGCCCGAAAGCGGCGCAAGCCCAAGACCCTGTTCGACCTCTTCTTCCAGTAGGATGTCCCGGGCGCGATGGTGTCTCTTGAACGGAGCGATCGTCTCCGTCCCATGCGCAAGACTGAAAGCAACCCGCATCTTGGAGATGCGGTGTCTCCAGGAGAAGTGGCGTCGGCGCCCATGGCAGGTGGGTCGCCGTGCGGATGCGGATGCATCCGCCGGACTGCCGCATCCCGTGAAGTCTCCACAAATGGGTGTCCATCATAGAAATATGGTGACCGCGCGACGTCCAAAGTGTATATCACGACGTATCTTCGAGTCGATCAATTGATCGAGTTGAGTCATAACTGGATATTTTCCATCGCATGACACCCATGACTCATGGGGTTGTTCATAGAGACTGGAGCAAAACCCTTGCCCACTCTTGAGAACAGCATTACCGCTCTTCTGGACACAGTCGAACGTCTGGGGTTCGAGCTGGCCCGGCGCGGATTGGATGATGCGGCGCGCCGACATCTGGCACGCGGCCTGGCCAGCGGCAGGCGGGGCGATGGGACCTGCAATCGGGTCGTCGGCGCCCGGATCGACCCGGTCGACCTCGTGGATGCGCTCCGCCTGACGATCTCGATGCAGCGCCTGTGCGATCCGAACCTCGACATGGAAGGCGTTCTGCTGTCGATCGCCCGCACGGTGAGCCTGGAGCTCGATGGCGAGACACCGGCCCATCACATGCTCTATGCGCACAGCCTGGCGGAGCTGCTCGTGGTCCATGCCGAGAAGAAGACAGGGCTCGTCTGGCGTGATTTGCAGGGGCGGCGGTCCCGATGATCCGCTGGTGCCGCGCGGGGGAGTGCTGGGCGGGGCACTGGGCCGGGCACTGGGCTGAGTACCGGGCCGAGCGGCCCGCCCGCTCGCTGCGGGCAAGGGCGGGCGGATATCGGCAAGCGTATCTGCGCCTCTCTCACGCCAGGGGGAGCGAAAAGCCTCACGGGGCTGGTCGCTGGCGATGCGTCAGCGCCTGTGGCATAGTCGAGCCCGTGGTGGTCTCGGTTATGGGGGTGGGCCGCTTATGGCGAACCTCGAGCAAGTGTATTTCGAGCTTTTCGACGAGCTTTCGCAGGTCACCGGACGTGACAGCGGGGACGCCTTCATGCAGAGGGCACGTGAGCTCTATGGGCTGTCCCACATCGCCTATCTCGGCGTCAACATACCGGGGCCTACCCACGGATCCCACTATGTCCACAGCACCTATGCCGACAGTTGGGAGCACCATTACGTGACGCAGGACTATGTGTCGGTCGATCCGGTGGTGCGCCGCGGGCTCACCGGGCTGCTGCCACTGGACTGGCGGCAGCTTCCCAAGGACCAGCCGAAGATCCGGCGGCTGTTCGATGAAAGCAGGGAGGCCGGAATCGGGCGCCAGGGTCTGACATTTCCTCTGCGCGGACGGCTGGGCGAGACCGCCATCTTCTCCATCAATGCCGATGTGAATGACAGGGAGTGGGCGGCGTTGCGGCGCAGCTTCATGCGGGACTTCCAGATCATCGCCACCTATTTTCACAACGGCGTTCTCGCCGAAGCCGGGAACGAGCTGGCGTCTCCCGCATCGACGCTCTCGCCGAGAGAGCGCGAATGCCTGAAATGGGCGGCGGCGGGAAAGACCGATTGGGCGATCGGGAAGATCCTGTCGATCAGTGAGCGGACGGCCCGCTTCTATCTGGACTCCGCCCGCTCGAAGCTGAATGCCCTGACACGAACGCAGGCGGTCGCCAAGGCCGTCGCCCTCGGGCTCATCGACGTGCAATAGCCCTCGGCTCCCCCCGCCCACGCGCGCGGCGCGGACGGGTCAACTGTCGAAAACGCCGGATCAACGAAACGTACGCCTGACCTTATCCTCTTCTTTCGTCAACTTGACGAAAGATTAGGAGGGGTTGGTTATGATTAGGCTCATCCAAGCATTCGATCGCAATGCCTTCCCGTATGAGATCGATGCCATGCACCGGCTGCGCAAGGCGGTGTTTCACGATCGCCTGAAATGGGACGTGTCGGTGGATGAGGGGTGGGAGCGCGACCGGTTCGACGATTGCGACCCGCTCTATCTCGTGTCCGTCGGCGCGCATGGCGAGATCCGGGGATCGGTGCGCCTTCTGCCGACGACAGGTCCGAACATGCTGGCCGATGTCTTCTCGGAACTCCTGCCGGAGGGGCAGAGCGTAAGCTCGCCGACGATCTGGGAAAGCTCGCGCTTCTGCGTCGATCACCGGGCGATGGCGGAGCGCTCGGGGCGGCTGATCAACCGCACGACGGCCGAGCTTCTGTGCGGCATGACCGAGGTCGGCATGCTGGTCGGGCTCTCCTTCATCGTCTCGGTGGTGGACGTGCACATGGAGCGCATCCTCAAACGCGCCAATTGCCACTGCGACCGCATCGGTGAGCCGAGAAAGATCGGCCGGGTGACGACGATTGCGGGGCTTTGGGAGATCGGCCAGGAGCTGCTCGACAATCTCCACGCGGCGAGCGGCATCACGGGGTCGGTTCTCGAAAGACGGGACGTTCATCGTCTGGGGTTGGCGCTTGCCGCCTGACTCGAGCCGGAACGCGCTCATGGTGGGCATGTTCGGG
>JALUTE010000256.1 GCA_027058255.1 Methyloligella sp.
GGGACTTCCGAGCGAAAGTGTTCAGCGGGGCCGCAATGATCGTGCAGCCGGGATCGCGTTGACCCCAAATGTTGGGGGACCCGACTTTTCGGGCCATCCCGAGTTTTCGGGGCATGGAGACGCGAGCGGCAGCCCGGGCGACCGGGTGACAGCCATCCCGGCAGATGGCCAAGCCCTCATGTTCCAGCCCTGCGCCGCATTCGGCGGCACGCCTGTGCTCCGCATGATGGCGAGGATGGCGAAACGGCCCGGGACATGCAGGGTGCCGATCCGGAGTGATCCGGAATGGCGATAAGGCCCGTATGAAAGCACGTGTCACGTACAGAAGCACTCGAGTGTTCGCGGTTCTTCAGCCGGAGTGGCGAGCGTTCGGAAAGGCATGGGGTCTTTCCGGAGGCCTGACGGGAACTCAGGGGGACGGCGCTGACATGACGAAGCGGCACGACTGGGCGAAGAGCGGCTGGGCGGCAGGCCAGGGTTGGGCCGATCCGACCGTCCGCAATGACGCGACGGCGGAGCGGCTCGCGGGGCTGCGGCAGACCACCATCGGGCGCGAGATCATGCTGGGGGGCACGGGCGTCCATTCGGGCGAGCCCGTCACCATCGTTCTTCATCCGGCAGAGGCGGACACGGGGCTGCGCTTCCTGCTCACCGACGGCGACGAGATCACCGCCGACATTCCGGCGCATGTGGATGCGGTCACCAATGTGACGCTCTGCACGATTCTGAGCGATGGCGAGGGCGGTCAGGTTGCGACGGTCGAGCATCTCCTGGCGGCGCTCAGGGGCCTTGGCGTGGACAACGCCTTCATCGAGATCGACAGCGGCGAGGTGCCGATCATGGATGGCAGCGCCGCCCCCTTCGTCGAGGCGATCGACGAGGCCGGCATTCGCGAGCTCGGCCAGCCACGCCGTTTCATCAAGGTTCTCAAGCCCATCCGTGTCGAGGATGGCGATTGCTGGGGCGAGCTGACCCCCCACACGGGCTTCCATCTGGATGTGGAGATCGCCTTCGACACGCCGCTCATCGGCCGCCAGCGGATGAGCCTGGAGATGAGCCCGCGCGCCTTCCGCACGGAGCTGGCGCGGGCGCGCACATTCGGATTCATGCGCGACGTGGAGCGCCTTTGGGCCGCGGGGCGGGCACTCGGTGCCTCGCTCGAGAACACGGTCGCCCTGGACGACGAGCGGGTGCTCAACCGGGAGGGGTTGCGCTGGCGCGACGAGTTCGTGCGCCACAAGACGCTCGACGCGGTGGGCGATCTGGCCTTGGCCGGCGCGCCATTGCTCGGCGCCTATCGCAGCGTGCGGGGGGGGCATCGCCTCAACTCCCTCATGCTGCGCACCCTGTTCGCGGACAAGGACGCGTGGACCGTGGTGCAGGCGCCAGGTGCGCGCGAGAGCGGCCATGCCGACCTCACGGCAACCATGGCAGCCGCCAGTTTCGCCGCGGACCGGAGCTGAGCGCCGCGCGGTACGGAACACACTCGGGGGGACAGGGCCGGGCCGCATTCGTCGGTCCGGCCTTTCGCTGCCCGGACACGCGCCGCCCCATCTGCAGCCACCGCGAAAGGCGCCGGGCGACGCGGGTGCACGCGGCGGGGCGCATTGGACGGCGCGGCATAGAATCACCATAATTGGCTGGTGCCTTGCCGGCAGGCGGCGGGCTGGAGCATGGCGAGAGGGGCGATGATGGACGGTCTCGACACGAGGCGGCAAGAGCGGGCGAGCAGGCGCTTGAAGGCGCCCGCCGTGCTGCTGCTGGCGCTCCTGGCGACGGGGCCGCTCGCGGGCTGCTCGTCCGTCTCCGGCTTTTTCGGCGATACCAAGACCGCGAGCATCGACAATCCCGACCCGCCCGAGGCGCTCTACAAGGAGGCCGATGCGCTCCTCGGCAAGGGGCGGTTCGAGAAGGCGGCGAAGAAGTTCGAGGAGGTGGACCGCTATCACCCCTATTCGCCCTTCGCCCGCAAATCCATCGTCATGGCCGCCTACGCCTATTTCAAGGCCAAGAAGTTTCCCGAGGCCGTGCAGTCGGCCCGGCGATACACCACGCTGCATCCGGGCACCAAGGAAGCGGCGCTGGCCCATCACATCATCGCCAGCTCCTATTTCGAGCAGATCCAGAATGCCGATCTCGACCAGTCGCAGACCAAGAAGGCGCTGGCCGAGCTCAGAACCCTGGTCCGCCGCTTCCCCAACAGCCCCTATGCGCGCAAGGCCGTCAACCGCATCCGCATTGCCGAGGATGTGCTCGCCGCCCACGAGATGAAGGTCGGGCGCTTCTATCTCAAGCGCAAGAACTACCTCGCCGCCATCAACCGCTTCCGCACCGTGGTCACGGATTACCAGACCACCCGCCATGTGGAGGAGGCGCTGATGCGTCTCACGGAGGCCTATATGGCGCTCGGCATCAAGCGCGAGGCGCAGATGGCGGCCGCCGTGCTGGGGCACAACTACCCGAACTCGCCCTGGTACAAGGACGCCTATGTGCTGTTGCAGACCGACGGGCTGGTGCCGCGCGAGTCCAAGTCGTCCTGGATGGCCAAGGCCTGGAGCGGCACCATCAAGACCGTCAAGAAGCTGAACCCATTCTAATCGCGCCCCGAACGGTCTAATCTCCGCACCATCTCGGGTGATTCGGAGAGAGACGTTCGGCCATGCTTGTGGCGCTCGGCATTCGCAACATCGTGCTCATTGATCGGCTCGACCTCACCTTCGGGCCCGGGCTTGGCGTGCTCACGGGCGAGACGGGCGCGGGCAAATCCATCCTTCTCGATGCCTTTGCATTGGCGCTCGGTGCGCGCGGTGATGGCGCCCTGGTGCGCCGCGGCGCGCGGGAGGGGGCGGTGCGCGCCGTGTTCGAGCTGCCCCGCAGCCATGCGTGCTGGGCCATGCTCGATGAGGCGGGCATCGACATCGAGGACGATCGCCTCATCCTGCGCCGCATTCAGCTCGCCGATGGGCGGACCCGCGCCTTCGTCAATGACGTGCCGGTCGGCGTGCAGCTCTTGCGCCGGATCGGCGCGAGCCTCGTGGAGATCCATGGCCAGGACGGCGACCGGGCGCTCGCCGGGGCCGAGGCGCATCGCGATCTTCTCGACGCCTTTGCCGGTCTCGGCGATGACGTGGCGGCGGTGGGTGCGGCCTGGCACGCCTGGCGCGAGGCCGAGGCGGCGCGCGCCGCCCACGAGGCCGAGCTCGCCCGCGCCCGTGAGGAGGCCGACTATCTCGCCCACGCGCACGAGGAGTTGCAGGCCCTCGATCCGCAGCCGGGCGAGGAGGACACGCTCGCCGAGCGTCGGGCCCTGATGATGCATGCCGAGCGCATGGCCGAGGCGCTGGGCGAGGCCCGCGAGGCGCTTGCCGGCGACCGCGCGATCGAAAGCCGGCTTGCCGGGGCGCTGCGCCGCCTGGAGCGCCAGGCCGCCTCCGCCTCCGCCGCCGGCACCGTTCTGGAGCCGGTGGTCAAGGCGCTCGACCGGGCGCTGGTCGAGCTCGGCGAGGCGCGCGCGGCGGTGGACGAGGCGCTTGGCGGCCTTGCCTTCGAGACGTCCGAGCTCGAGCGCATCGAGGAACGGCTCTTCGCGCTGCGCGCCCTTGCCCGCAAGCATCGCGTGGCGGTCGCCGATCTGCCGGGCCTGGCCCGGAGGCTGGATGCCCAGCTTCATGCTCTCGCGCAGGGGGAAAGCCGGGCCCGTGAGCTCGCGGCGCTGGCCGAGGCGGCGCGCCGTGATTTCGAGGCCGGTGCACGGGCGCTGAGCGAGCGCAGACGCAAGGCCGCCGCCCGGCTCGATTCCGCCGTGGGTGCCGAGCTTGCCGATCTGAGACTCGAGAAGGCCCGCTTCACCACCCGCATCGAGACCGCCGAGACCCCCGAGGCGGGCGGCGCCCACGGCCTCGACCGCGTCACCTTCGAGGTGCAGACCAATCCCGACACCGCGCCCGGGCCCCTGATGAAGATCGCCTCGGGCGGCGAGCGCTCCCGTTTCATACTGGCGCTCAAGGTGGTGCTGGCGGCCCGCGGCTCGGCGCCGACCCTCATCTTCGACGAGATCGACACCGGCATGGGCGGGGCGACGGCCTCGGCCATTGGCGATCGCCTGGCGCGGCTCGGGCGCGGCCTGCAGGTTCTCGCCATCACCCATTCCCCCCAGGTGGCGGCCGAGGCCGACCATCATCTGCACATCGTCAAGGAGGTGCGCACCAATGCCGACGGCGAGGAGACGGTGACGCGCGT
>JALUTE010000257.1 GCA_027058255.1 Methyloligella sp.
TTCAGCGACGATTCGCGATGATCATATACCATGCAGAAGATGCACGTTTTTTTTGAGCGGGCGGAGTCACATGAATCGCTATGATTCGCCTGTGCAAAAAATTGTGGATCAGGAGGTCCGTGGTTCGAATCCACGCAGCGGTACCAACGATTTCAGGGGGTTAGAAGCGGCGAGCTCGGCCGGGAAGCACTCCGGGGGTCCTGTCGCGGTCCCCGCGGGTCGATGCGCTCCCTGACGGCCTCGAGCCCACGTGCCCCGCCTCGTGCGCGAGCCTTTCGCATTCTTGTGCCGAGGCCGTGATCCATCTCAGATCGTCCATTCGGGTCGGTGTCGGCCCATCTCCTTGAACGGGATATGCAAGGTGGGGCAGTGGGCCGCCTGCGCCGGGGAATGGCTCGGCCGGTGCGCGCGATCGCCGCGCCAGCGGCGACGGCATCGACAGCGAAAAGGGGTAGCGCGAACGCGGCTGGCGGACCCGCGTCGGCATGGTCGAGACGGCGATCCCACGACCGGGCGAGGGCGCCGGCGCCTTGCGGATCCCGACCCGTTGACCTGAATCAAGGCAGCTCGTCCCCGACATGGATAGGCTGTAACGTCTTTGTGTTCTACGCTTTGGGACCGCGAGGGCGCGTCGCAGGGCGCGTACAGCCGAGGCAGACCCAGGGTAGGCAGGTCGGCTGTTGAGCATACTGTCCGAGGCCGCTTGCAGAGCGTGGTGGAGTGCCGCGCTCGGGAGTAATAAAGTGGGAGTCCGCCTCGCCCAAGCGTGCCTGGCCGCGGTCCTCCTCGCGGGGGCGGTGACCGCCAGCCAGGCGCAGGATTCCGATCCGCTGCAACCCGGCGAGGCGTTCGTCACCCGGTTCTCGGGCACGACCGAGACGGGTGGCACCACGGTCATCGACCTCGATGGCACGGTGGGAAGCATTGTCGATCTGCGCAACCCCGCCCAACCGCCCCGCGGCCAGCACTGGCTGAACGAGCCACAGCGCCATGCCGTCACGGCCAAAGAGGTCGGTCAGGTGTTCGGTGTTGCGCTCGACGATGCGCCGGCACCCAACATCTATCTCACGGCCACATCGGCCTTCGGGCTGCATCGCACCGCGGATGGCTCGGCGTGGATGCCCGGAATGTGGGGCGCGGGCGGGGGCCCCGGGACCGTCTGGAAGATCGACGCCGCCAGCGGCTACAGGCCCGTGGTCTTTGCCCATATCGGCGTCAACGGGCGCGCCAACACCGGCGCGGCGCTCGGCAACATCGCCTATGACAAGTGGCATCGCCAGCTCTATGTCTCGGACCTCGAGACCGGCCTCATCCATCGCCTTCGCCTCGATGACGGAGCCGATCTCGGCCAGTTCGACCATGGCGTGGACGGGCGCGCCGGCTTTCTCGACGCGGCGAGCGGCGAGCGGCGCTCGCTGGCGCAGGTGGCGTTCGATCCGGCCTCGTCGGCCCGCATGACCGATTGCCCCGAAGGTGCCTTCGAGCGCACGCCGTCCTGCTGGAACCTCGCCGATTTTCGCAGGCGCGTCTGGGGGCTGGGCGTGCGCAAGGATGCCAGGAGCGGCCAGGTCAGGCTCTACTATGCGGTCTGGAGCAGCCAGGCCCTTGGCAGCGCCGGCTTCGCTTCGGCCGCGTCCGAGGAGCGGCGAAACGCGGTCTGGTCCGTCGCCATCACCGAGGCCGGGGACTTCGACAAGACGAGCGTGCGCCGCGAGTTTTTCCTCCCCGACTTCTTCACCCACCCGCTGGACGTAAAGCGGTTCGGGCGCAGCCACCCGGTCAGCGATATCGCGTTCTGCAAGTGCAAGGACGCTCGGATCATGCTCGTCTCGGAGCGGGGCGGCCTGCGCAATCTCGGCCTCGACAAGGCGGAGGCCTTTGCCCGCCCGCACGAGTCGAGGGTGCTGCGCTACCGGCTCGACGAGAAGGGCAGGTGGAAGCTCGAGGGCCGCTACGATGTCGGCTTCTACGATCGCAAGAACGACCGCCAACCCTTTCTGCGCGCGGGAAGCTCCGGCGGCGTCGATTTCGGCTATGGCTATGGCACCGAATGGAGCATGGATCGGGCGCGCCCCGACGAGACGGTCTGGATGACCGGGGATTCGCTCTGCGCGCCGCACGGCCCCTGCTTCAATCCGGACACCGGCGTGCGCAATGACGGCTCGCAGGTTCACGGCGCCCAGGGCACGCCGGTCACCGCGCTCGACGCGCTCCTGCCCGAGGGCGCGACGAAGCCCTACCCGGCCGCCGGTGTCCCCTATCCGCCAACGGGGCCGCTGCAGTCCTACATGATCGACGCCGACATCAATGTCGATGCGCGTGGCGACATCATCCTGCGTTCGCTGACGCGCAACGATGCCACGAGGATCGGCGACATCGAGATCTACGCACCCTGCGAGGCCGTCACCGAGGAGGCCGGCGGGCCGGAGCTCGTCGAGCCGCCGGGCGTGGAGGAGCCGCCCATCGTCGAGGAGCCCGAGGCACCGGACACGCCCGACCTCGAGAAGGCGAAGGACGGGCCGGCCCAGTGCACCGAGGGCGGCATCTGCACCTTCACGGTGACGATCACGAACAATGGGCCCGGGACCTGGTCGGGGCCGCTGTGGGAGATCGACACGCTGCCGCCGGGCGCCATTCTCTGGAACTACGCCCCGCAGCCGGACTGGACCTGCGCCCAGTCGCCGGGCACGGACACGGTGACCTGCACCTATGGCTGGGCGATGCTCGATCCGGGCGACCAGGTCACGCTCACCATGGACGTGCTCCTGCCGATGGGGCTCACCGGCCCTGCCGAGAACTGCATTGCCAATGTGCGCCTGCCGAGCCTCGACCCGAATGATCCGGCCGTCATCCTTCTCCTGGAGCAGGCGCTCAACGCCTGGGGCTATCCCGTCGGCCCCATAGACGGCGTGCTCGACGCGGTCACCATGAACGGCATACGGATCATCCAGGCCGACAATGGCCTGCCCGTGACCGGCATTCCCGACCAGACGCTGATCGACAACCTGTTCGGCGGCAGCGCCGCCCTTCTCGCCGATGCCAACCCGGCCAATGATGCCGATTGCCATACGGTCGATATCCAGCCGGCGCCGGCGCCCGCCCCGGCGGCTGCTCCCGACATCCAGATCCGCAAGCGCCAGAGAACCGCGCGGTGCAGGCCCGGGGGCGTGTGCGCGTTCGATCTCTGGTTCATCAATCGCGGACCGGTGGACTGGACCGGAAGGCCGGCCATCACCGACACGCTGCCTGCCGGGGCCACGGTCCTGCGCTCCACGGGCCTCTGGGTCTGCAACCAGGCCGGGCGCCGGCTCGATTGCCGCTATCCCATGCAGGTGAGGCTGGCGCCCGGCGCCGTGCGGCGGGTGACGATCACGGTCCGCATGCCGCGGGGCCTCACCATCGGCGCGCAAAACTGCGCCGCCGTCGCGGCCGGCGTCGATGTCACGGGCGATCCCGACCTTGCCAACAACCGCCAGTGCATCCCCATTCGCGTTGCGCCGCCCCCCGCGCCCGATCTCCAGACCTTGAAGCAGCAGATCGTCGGCCTGTGCGTGCTCGGCCAGCCGTGCAGCTTCGACCTCTGGTTCATCAACAGGGGCCCCGGCCGGTGGACGGGAGCGCCCGTGCTCCTGGACCGTCTGCCGCCCGGCGCCAAGCTCAAGGGCGCCACGGCGCCATGGACATGCAAGCAGACGGGGCGCACCGTGACCTGCCGGCATGCCAAGATCACATTGCCGCCCGGCAAGGGCGTCAATGTGAGAATCAACGCCGTTCTGCCCCGGGCCATGGACAAGGGTGCGCGCAACTGCGTTCGGATCCCACGGGGTCGGGAGACGCGGCGCGATCCGGTGGCGCAGAACAACAGGCACTGCGTGACCATCCGCACGGACACGCCCGAGCCGCACTCGGCACCGCCGTCCGTTCCATCGCCAGCGCCGCCAAGCCCGCCGCCCGCCGCGCCTCCACCGAGCGGGCCGGCGACGGACATCCGGATCGAGAAGACCCAGCTCGGCCCGTGCAAGCCGGGCCACTCGTGCCTGTTCGAGATCAAGTTCATCAATCTCGGACCGGGGCGCTGGACCGGCCGGCCGAGCGTTTCCGACGTGCCGCCGCCAGGCGGCGCCACGCTTGGGGACTGGATGCCCTCGAGCTGGAAATGCGTGCAGGGCCCGGATGCCATCTCCTGTGAGCATTCCAAGGTGACGCTCGCCCCGGATGGCCGGCTCTC
>JALUTE010000258.1 GCA_027058255.1 Methyloligella sp.
ATCCCTGCACTTTCGCTTCCCGACGCCGATGACCGGCACGTGCTGGCAGCGGCCATTGTCGGACGCGCGGACGTGATTGTCACTTTCAATCTCAAGGATTTTCCAAGTGAGAGTCTCGAGGCCTACGGCATTGAGGCGCAACATCCGGACGTCTTTCTCAACCATCAGAGAACTTTGGACGAGGCCCTGTTCCTGAGTGCCGTGAAAGCGGTGAGAGCACGCCTGTCGCGGCCCAAATACGAGGTTGATGCCTATCTGGCTCATCTGCGGAACGCTCAGCTCCCCATCATCGCAGGGGAATTGGAAAAGGCGAAGAGTTTGATCTGAAAAGCGGGCAAGCGAGTTGGGCGCGGCGAGCTTGTCATGGGCGCCGCTCGGACACTTTACAAATCCGGCGTTTCCTCCTATCGGGGCGGCGAGGGCGCGGCGGCGCCGCGAAGGCGCATCGGGGCGCCGGGCAGGGGTGCCCACGGGGCGGAGCGAGGGGCGATGGACAGATTCCCGTCAGTGGCGGATTTCCTGGCCGTGACGCGGCCCGAGCGGCCGGTCCTGGCGCTCCGGCCCCACGCCGCGGCGCGCGCGGCGCGCTGGTTCCTGGACCATTTCCCGGGCGATGTGGTCTATGCCCTGAAGGCCAATGACGCCCCCCTTCTGCTCGAGGCGCTTCTCGAGGCGGGCATCCGCCATTTCGACACCGCCTCGCTTGCCGAGATCGAGACGCTCACGGCGCTCACCGGCCCGGGCGCGCGCCATGTCGTGGCCCATGTCATGAACCCCGTGAAGTCCCGCGCCACCATCCGCCGCGCCTATTTCGAGCATGGCGTGCGGACCTTCGCGCTGGACAGCCTCGAGGAGCTCGCCAAGATCCGCGCCGAGACCGAGGGCGCCCGCGACCTCACCCTGCTGGTGCGCATCGCCTGTTCGGGGGCCATGAGCCGCATCCCCCTCGACGGCAAATATGGCGCGGCCGGCGACGAGGCGGCGCGGCTTCTTCTCGAGACCCGGCGGCTGGCGCGCACCCTCGGCATCACCTTTCATGTGGGCTCGCAGGCCATGCAGCCCGCCGCCTTCGCCGACGCCATGGCCGAGGCGGGCCGCCTCATCGCCCAGGCGGGCGTCATGGTCGATGTGATCGATGTCGGCGGCGGCTTTCCGAGCCGTTATCCGGGCATGGAGCCGCCCCCGCTCGCGGCCTTCCTCGACGCGATCCGCGAGGCGCGGGCCGCCCTGCCCGTGGGAGAGGCGTGCCGGCTGGTCTCGGAGCCCGGCCGGGCGCTGGTGGCCGAGGCCGAATCCGTCCTCGTCCGGGTGGATGCGCGCCGGGGCGATGCGCTCTACGTGAATGACGGTGCCTTCGGCGCCCTGTTCGATTGCGCCCATTCGGGCTTCGTCTATCCCGCGCGCCTCATCCGCCCCGGCGGGGCGGGCAAGGGCGATGGCGCGCCCTCGGCCTCGCTCCGCCCGTTCCGGCTCTGGGGCCCCACCTGCGACAGCATCGACCACATGCCCGGCCCCTTCCACCTGCCGCAGGACGTGCGCGAGGGCGACTATATCGAGATCGGCCATGTGGGCGCCTATGGCCGGGTCATGGCGAGCCGCTTCAACGGCTTCTCCGTCTATGACGAGATTGTCGTCACCGACGCGCCCATGCTCTCCATGTATCCCGCCGCGCCGGGCGAGCAGGCCGCGCGCGGCCCGGCCTGACGGCCATGGGGGAGCCGCCCCTGACATATCTGCCGCGCGAGGAGGGCTTTCTCGAGCCGGACCGGCCCGAGCCGGACGGGCCGGGCGCGCCGCGGGCCGTCGTCATTCCCTTTCCCCTCGAGGCGAGCGTCACCTGGGGCGCAGGCACGGCGCGCGGACCCGAGGCGCTTCTGGCGGCAAGCCACGCCCTGGAGCTGTTCGATGACGAGCTCGCCCGCGAGCCCTGCCGGGACTTTTCCATCGCCACCCTGGCGCCGCCTGCCGTCGCCACGCCCCTCGCCGCCGCCATCGACCAGATCGCCGGGATCGTCGGCGCCATCCTCGGGCAGGGCGCCTTTCCCCTGGTGCTCGGCGGCGAGCATGCGCTCACCGCCGGCGCCGTGCGGCCCTTCGTGCAGGGCGAGGGAGAGGGCGGCCCGCTGACCGTCCTGCATCTCGATGCCCATGCCGATCTCAGGGACGGCTATCTCGGCGAGCCCTTCTCCCATGCCGCCGCCATGCGGCGCGCCCTCGAGGCGGGGGATGTCCAGATCGTGTCGCTCGGCCTGCGCAGCCTGTCGGCCGAGGAGTGGGACGATCTCAACGGGGCGGTCGGCGAGCGGGTGCAGGTCTACTGGGCGAGGGAGCGGGCCGGATGGGACCTCGATGCCCTCGCCGCCCGGCTGGAGGGCCGGCGCATCTATGTCTCGCTCGATGTGGACGTGCTGGACCCCGCGGCGATGCCGGCCACCGGAACGCCGGAGCCCGGCGGCCTCTCCTTCGAGGAGGTCTGCCGCCTGCTCCGCCTTGCCGCCCGGGCCGGCACCATTGTCGGCGCCGACATTGTCGAGCTCGCCCCCATGGCGGGCTTCCACGCCGCCGACTTCACCGCCGCCAAGCTCGCCTACAAGCTGCTTGCCTATGCCCTGTCGGATGCGCCGAGGGGGACGGCTTGACCCCCGGCCTTGCGCGAGCGCCGGGCCGCGGCGGGCGGCCATGCTGACTTGAACGCGCGCCCATGCTATCGCCACCGGCGAGACAAGACGGTGAGCACGCATCCCACATCCCCACCCATGGAGGCGCCGCGCCGCGTGGTGCTCTGGCTGGCGCTCGCCGAGACCATCGTCTGGGCGGGCTTCTTCTACGCCTTTCCGGCATTGCTCGCCGCGTGGGAGCGCGATCTCGGCTGGTCCAAGCTGGAGCTCTCCGGCGCCTTCACCGGCGCCCTCATCGTCTCCGCCCTCTGCGCCCCGGCAGCAGGCGCACTCATCGACCGGGGCCGGAGTCGCCTCGTCCTCTTCGGCGGCACCATGCTGGGCGGCGCGCTTCTGGTGGCCCTCTCGCAGATTCAGGCGCTCTGGCAGTTCTATCTCGTCTGGCTCGCCATGGGCGTTGCCTTCGCCGGCGCGCTCTACGAGCCCTGTTTCGCGCACATCACCCGGCTCTTCGGCCGCGATGCCAAGCGGGCGGTTACGGTGGTCGCACTCGTCGCGGGCCTTGCCGGCACGCTGGCCTTTCCGGCGGCGCATGTCCTCGTCGCGAGCATGGGCTGGCGGGCCGGAACCCTCGTCTTCGCCATGGCGGTCTTCCTGCTCGCCGCGCCGATGATGTGGTCGGCCACGCCGCCGAGCCGCCCGGGCGCCTCCGCACCCCCTCTGCACGCCTCGGGTTCCGGCCCCGGCTCCGCCCTTTCGCGCATTCTGGCCATGCCCGTCTTCTGGCTGATGGCCATCGCCTATGCGAGCATTGCGCTCGACCACGGGCTCCTTCTGACCCACCTGCTGCCGCTCCTGGACGAGCGCGGCGTGCATCCGCAGGCCGCCGTGCTGGCCGCGGCGATGATCGGCCCCATGCAGGTGGCCGGTCGGCTGCTCATGATGGCCATGGACCGCCACGTCTCCATTGCGGTCGTTCTGGCCCTGTCCTACGTGCTGATGGCGGCCGCCGCCCTGGCCCTGTTCGGCGCGCGGGCGAGCCCTGCGCTGCTCGCCGGTTTCGTCCTCTTTCATGGCGCCGGCTATGGCGTGACCAGCATCGCCCGGCCGCTTGCCACCGCGCATCTGCTCGGGACGGCAGGGTTCGGCGCCATATCGGGGGCGCTGGCCGTGGCGTTTCTCGGAACCTTCGCGGGCGCGCCCACGATCGCCGCCCTTCTCTGGCAGGTTGGCGGCTATGATCTGGTCATCATTGCGGCCTTCGCGGCCTCTCTTCTCGGCCTTGCCTGCTTTGCCGCCGCCCTGCGCCTCGCCGCCCGGGCCGCGCGAAGAGCCGGCTGAGCGATCCCTGCTCCGTCAGCGCCCGGCACCCTCGGCCAGGCATTGCGCGAAGCCGTCCGCCAGCCGCTCGAGCAGGCGCGGATAGAGGGCCGGGCCGGGCGGAATGTCGGTGCCGAGCGCATCGAGGGTGGCGATGCGCGCCTGCGTGCCTCGAACGAGCGCCTTGGCAAGCTGCGCGGAATATTGCGGCTCGACGAAGACGCAACGCACGCCGCGTTGCCGGATCATGCGCCTCAGGCGGGCGAGGTGTCGCGCGC
>JALUTE010000259.1 GCA_027058255.1 Methyloligella sp.
CGCTCGCGCACGAGCAGACCGCCCAGCTTCAGGCTCGAGAGCCCGAGGCGCAGCGCGGCCGCTGCCCGGCGCAGAGGCGGGAGCCGCCAGAGCCCCTGCGCCGGCCGTTTCTCGATCGGTGGCGCGATCACGCGCACGCCCTGCCGCGCCACGGCACCCGCCTGCGCGCCCCGGTGCTCGAGGCAGTAGATGGCGACGCGCCAGCCGCGCGCGGCGAGCCCTGGCGCGATGGCCGCCAGATGCCCCTCCGCCCCACCCCGATCGAGCGAGCCGATCACATAGAGGAGAGAGCCGGGGGCGCGGCCCTTCATGCCCCGCCTCCGGCCGCCACCCGTCGCCGGCCCGTCATGCGACCGCGATGGCACGCCTCGTCGCCCGCAAGGCCCGGCAAAGGCCGCTGTTGTCTTCGCATTTGCGTCCTGCTAGCTTGCGCCGGCCTGCGCCCAGGGCGACCGCGTTCCGCGGCGGCGATCGATTGGTGTCCCTTGTCGAGGCAAGGCCGGCGCGTCTGCGCGAGACGGTTTTCACACCCATTCCCACACAGAGCGAGGCTCCTTGGCTCATGCTCGTTCTCGGCATTCATGACGGTCACAATTGCGGCGCAACGCTGGTGCGGGACGGAGCCGTCGTCGCTTCCGTTTGCGAGGAGCGCCTGACGCGCAGCAAGAACGAGGTCGGCTATCCGCGCCGCTCGATCGAGGAGGTGTTGCGCATCGCCGGCGTCGATGCCCCCCAGCTCGACCGGGTCGCCTATGCGTCGCTCTTCATGCATTCGCGCGAGTATCTGACCGAGATCGATGCCTGGTATGCCGTCGGCCTCGCCGACCAGAGGGCCGAGGAGGAAAAGCCCAAGCAATATCAGAAGATCATCTTCGACCAGCGCCGGCGCGAGCGCATCGAGGAGGTCTGCGACCACATCGCGGTGCCCGCGGAGCGGGTGACATTCGTCGAGCACCATCTGGCGCATCTGGCCGCCGCCTATTACACGGCCCCCGCCATCTCGCCCGACAAGCCCGTGCTGGGCCTGACCTGCGATGGTGCCGGCGACGGGCTGTGTGCCACCGTCTCCATCTGCAAGGGCAACGAGATCGAGCGCATCGCCGAGACCGACCGCCACGCCTCGCTCGGCAAGATCTACTCCCGTGCCACGTTCCTCATGGGCATGAAGCCGTGGGAGCATGAATACAAGCTCATGGGCCTTGCCCCCTATGCCGACCCGGAGCGTGCGGACCGCGCGGCGGAGCCGTTGCGCCGGCTGCTGGTGCTCTCTCCCGACGGTCTTCGCTTCCAGCGTGGCGGCGAGCTCTCCACCAATTTCTGCTACGAGTATCTGCGCGATGCGTTCGAGCGCGTGCGCTTCGACACCATCGCCGGCGCCGTTCAGCTCTTCACCGAGGAGATGCTGGTCGCCTGGGTGAAGGCCTGCATCCAGCACACGGGCATCACCGACGTGGTCTGCGGCGGCGGCGTCTTCATGAATGTCAAGGCGAACATGCTCATCGCCGACCTGCCGGAGCTTTCCTCACTCTATGTCATGCCGAGCGGGGCGGACGAATCCCTGTCGATCGGCGCGGCACTGCATGTGCACTGGCAGCAATCGGGCGAGACGGATCATGCGAGCAGCGTTCTCAAGAACCTCTATCTCGGCGGCGCCTTCTCGCGCGAGGACGAGGCGAAGGCCATTGCCGACGGCCTTGCCGGCGAGCCGGTCACCATCAGCGAGCCCGAGGACATGAACGCGGCCATTGCCGACCTTCTTGCCGGAGGCGAGATCGTCGCGTGCTGCCGGGGCCGGATGGAATGGGGCGCGCGCGCCCTTGGCAATCGCTCGATCCTGGCGAGCGCGGACGACTATCGCCGCGTCGACGTCATCAACCGGATGATCAAGATGCGCGATTTCTGGATGCCCTTCGCCCCCTCGATCAAGGCGGAGGCGGCGCCGCGCTATTTTCACGACGCCAAGGACCTGCGCCCCTGGTTCATGACCCTCGCCTTCGCCGCGAGCAAGAGCGGGCTCGCCGACCTGGTCGCGGCGGCCCATCCGCGCGACCACACGATCCGCCCGCAGGTGGTGACTCGCGAGGCGAACCCGGACTATCACGCCGTCATCGACCATTTCGAGAAGAGGACGGGGAGAGGTGTCGTGCTCAACACCTCCTTCAACCTGCATGGCGAGCCCATCGTCTACGGCCCCGCCGACGCCATTCGCGTTCTCCTGCGCTCCGGATTGCGCCATCTGGCCCTTGGCCATCATCTGATCTCGAAGCGCTGAGGCCCGGCCGCGGGTGCGCCTTGCTTTTCCCTCCCTTCAGGCGGCGCCATGCGCGGCCGCTGGTGCGTCCTCGACAATGGCCTTGAAGCGCATGGCGAAGGCTTCACGCCCCTCCCGCGAGCACAGGGTCCGGCGATAGAGCGCCTGTCCCGCCTCGGCCATGGCCTCGGAGCGAGCCCGATCGTCGAGCGCCGCCTCGATCACCGCCTCCAGATTGCTGAGGTCCCAGTGGTGGCTCAGCATGGTCTTTCCCGGCTGGTAGAAATCCGGCCACGTTTCCATGTGCGCCATCTCGGGCTTGAGGAGGAGCCCGCCGGTGATGAAGACCTCGAAATCCTTGAGCGTGATCTCGCCGAGGCCGAAGGGCGAGACAACGATGCGCGCACGCGCGAGCTCGGCAAAATAGGCGCGCCGGCCGAGCTTGTCCGTGCGCAAATGGTCGCCCAGGATCTCGCGGATGCGGCGGCGCTGATAGGCGACCGTCTCGCGCGCATAGGCGATCCCCATCCGGCAGGAGACGGCAATGTCGCGCGGCGCGGATGGGGAGACGAATCCGCGCGGCGGGCGCAGGAAAAGCGGCAAGGCAAGCCGCTCATAGGCGCGCATGAGCGCCGGCCCCGCGAGAGAGTAATCCGCCAGGCCCGCGTTCCAGGCAACATGGATCTTCGCGAGGTCGGCCTCATCGCGAACCTGCGGATCGCTCTCCGGCTCGGCGTCCTCGATGCCGAAGGCCCTGTGATAGTAGTCCGTATAGGCGCGCCGGCCGTAAAGGGGGGCGAGATAGCGCCGCCGGTCGCGCAGAACCTGCATCTTGTAATAGCGGTCGGCGGCCGAAAGCGCGGCGCCATTGATCCAGCCCGCACTGTCGGAGAGATCGAAGAAAAGCAGCCGGCCGGCTCGCGCCCCGAGGCGCGAGAGGAGCGCGAGGGTCTTCTCGCTCCGCTCTCTTCCCCACCCGCCCTGGAGCGCCTTGCTCTCGACCATGACGACATCGCAGTCGCCGAGCCGCCGGTCGCCGGGCGGCAGAAAAGCGATATCGAATCCGAGTGCCTCGAGCAGGCGCCGATTGGTGAGAATGGGATAGAGAAAGGCGCGCACATTGGACGACGCCATCCCCCGGGTCAGAATATGGATATGAACGCGCCTCATGCCTCGGCGGCAACCGATCTGCTTTTTCGGACCCGTGCAGCCTCTCGACCGGACAAGGCGTCCTCGCAGCCTTGGGCGTCTGGCCCGCCTGTCGGCATCATCTTCTCCCGGCCCGGGGGCCGGGCCACAGGGCGCGCTCCCAGTGCTTGATGACATTCGCGAGCGTGAAAGGCTGGACCGCCGCGCGCGCCGCGGTGCCAAAGCGTTGGCGAAGTGCCGCATCCTCGCCAAGGCGTCGCATGGCCCGGGCGAGGGCCCGCGGATCGTCCGCCGGCGCAATGAGACCCGCCCCCGGTGCCTCGATGAGCCTTCGAGCGTCGGGAATGGCATCGCTCACGATCGCGGGAAGACCGCATGCCATGGCCTCCAGAAGGGCGTTGGGCGTGCCCTCGAAGCGCGAGGGCAGTACGAAGACGCCGGCCCGGCGATAGAAGGGAAAGGGATCGGCCACGTGGCCGGGGAGCGTGACACGGCGAGCGAGCCCGGCATCGGCGACGAGCGCCTCGAGGCGCGCGCGCTCCGGCCCCTCGCCGAGGATGACGAGACGCCAGTCGGGCAGGGCATCGGCGATGCGGGCGAAGGCCCGAATGAGCGAGTCCTGCGCCTTCTGCGCATGCAGGCGGCCGACATTGAGAAAGATCGGCTCGCGCGCCTCGTCCGATGCCTCGTCCGGCGCCTCGGTGCTCGCCGGCGGCAGGGGACGCAGCGGGTTCGGCAGATGGGCGAGCTTCCCGGCGGGAACGAAAGAGGCGAGGGTGGCGAGGGCGCCGTGGCTGTTCGCCGTCACCAGATCGGCGCGGGGATAGAGGGCACGGCGCAGCCCGTCCCAGATGCGCCCGAAGGACTGGCGTGCCGGATCGTTGCGCTCGGAGATGACGGTGCGATAGGCGAGGCCGCGGCTCGCCAGGACGAGAAGCACATTCATGGGCGCGATGAAGCCGAGCGCCACGCCCCCGTCAAATGCGCGCAGCACGCGGCGCAACGCCCGCACGCGCCGGGCATTGGCGAGAGCCGCCTCGAGGGGCGAGCGCGTCTCGCCAACGCCGCCGATCACATAGCGGGCAATGCCCGGGTCGAGCGCAAAGACATCCGCCTCGCGTCCCGCAAGCGTCACGACGCCGACACGCCGGCCCGCTCGCGCCCAGTAATTGGCGAGCTGGCTCGCCACCTGTTGCGCGCCGCCACCGCCGAGATCGGCTATGGCGATCAGGAGATCGGGCGATCGGGCGCGCACCGTTCCCTAGCGCGATGAGGCCGCCGCCGGCACGTCTCGGCCCCGTGCGGCACCGATGCGGCGCCAATATGCGCACAGGCGGCTTGCAAGAACCTCGCCCATCGCCCGGTGCCCCTGCGCATTGAAGTGCCCTCCGACCCGGGCGGTATAGGCATGGTACCAATAGTTGACGCCCGTCTCGCGCGCCCGTTCGGCAAGCGCCATGGTCACCGGAAAGAAGACGAAACCGACCCGGGCTGCGAATGGCACCATGACCCGGTCGAAACGGTCGCGTGACACCTTCTCGCCATAGCGCTCTTTCAGGCGCTTCCAGGCCTGCGGCAGCACGGCGGCCGGAAGCGGAAAGGCCGACATCATGAACTGGCGCCCCTCCGCCGCCACCTGGCGGGCCCAAGCCTCGACACCTGTGAGAAAGACGCGCCAAGCATGTGCGCGCATCGGGTCCCTCGGCTCGGCAAAGGCGAGGGATGGCTCGCCGGGAAGCCAATCGGGCACCGTCTCGCCCTCGAGGACCTGGCGCCGCCCGGGCTCCAGTACCTGCTTGACATAAACTTCCGTCAGAAGCTGGAGAATCCGGCTGTGCTTCACCGCCTCCTGGCGCATGTTCGACCAGAACAGCTTGCTGCGAAACGCCGGATCGTCACGAAACCGATTGTCGAGCAGCAAACGGCCCCTCGAGTCGACATCCCAATAGGGCAGGAACGGATTTTTCTCCCACGCTCGAATATTGTTCCGGAAATCATTGCCCGGATAGACCATGTCAAGAACGATATCGGGATCGAACCGGCGCCCCATGCTGCGGTAGAGCGCCATCTGCCGCGCCTGGCCAGTGCCGGAGACACCGAAATTGATCACCTCCACCCGCGCGCGGGGCCGCGCCGGACACCGGTTGAGCCGTTGCTCCATCACATGGGTGAAGCGCTCGCGATAGGTGACCTGAAGCGCCTCGGTAAAGGAATCGCCAAAGACGGCGATGCGCAGCGTGTCCGGCGGCTTGGCCAGGCTGAAGGTGAGGCCGGGACTGTCCGATGGCACCCGGAGACCCTGGGCATTGATGGTGATGAACTGCCTCGCCTCCTTGACGAACCAGCCGGCGGCATTGGGGCGATGGCGCGCACCGGCATCACGGTCGTACATGAAGAGGGGCGGGAAGGAATATCCGATGACGCGCAGGCCGGCCTCGACCACTGCGAGCGCGAACGCGACCGCGGCCATGCTCGCCGTTGCGGCGAGAAGGAGGCGCCTGCGCCCGATCACGACCGACCGCCCTGCGATACGGCCCGCGCCATGGCCAGCCCATGCGCCTCGCCATTGCTGCCCTCGCCAATCGCCCGCAAGAGCGCCACCTCGCGCGCGATCCGCGCCTGCCAGCCGATCAGCTTTCCCTCGATGGCCGCGGCAAGGCTGGCCCGTAGGCGTTCTCGCGTCTGCGGCTCCGCCGAGAGACGGGCCAGCCTATCGGCCAGAGCCGCAGCGCTCACATTCGGCGGAACGGCGATGTGGCTTCCCCGGGGCAGGAGCCGGGCGAGCTCCTCCTCTGCGCCGCCCTCGCCCCCACCACCCTCGCCGGCACTGGGGTGCATCAACACCAGGCATGTCTTTCGCGCCGCCGCCTCCAGCGTGGCATTGCTCAACGCACCCTGTCTGTTGAGCGAGACATAGACGTCGGTTGCAGCCAGCGCATGCGGAACCTGGTCGTGGGGAATGGCGCCCGTGAAGGTGACGCGCTCGCCCGCGCCGGCGGCCTCGACCCGCCGCCTCAAGGCCGGGAGCAGGCTGCCATCGCCGACGATCAGGCCGTGCACGCGCCTTGCAGCCGCCTCCGGCAGCGCCAACAGGGCCTCGACGAAGAGATCGGCACCCTTGAGCGCCTCGAGGCGCCCGAGCAGGGTCACGATCATCCGGTCGCGGGGCAGTTTGGCGATGGCTGCCGGTAGCGGCCCGCTCGCCCGCGCGACATCGACGCCGTTGAGCCAGAGCGAGCGCGGCACGTCAGGTCGGAGCGCGCGGTCCATCCATGCCGCGCCGCCGCTTCCCTCCGACGTGCACAGCACATGGGCGAAGGGCGCGCGATAGGCCCAGCGAAAGAGCACCCTGGCGGGGTGATGGCCGTGGAGAATCGTCTTGAGATCGGGAGGCACGCCCAGAAGGCGCAAGAGAACCGGAACACCGGAGTATCGCGCAAGACAGGCGGCGGGGAGGATATTGCTGCGGTCAGCATAGATGATGTCGGGAGCAAGCTCGCGCACGAGTCGCCGCAACCGGCGGATGTGGGCCCACTCGCGCGTGTAGTAGCCGAGCCTCTTTCCGCCTCGGGCCGGCGCCATCATCACGCTCACTGGCGTGCGCAGCCCGGCAATCGCAATGCTCTTGCCGGCGAGCCCTGCAAGTGCGCGCTCCTCCTCGCGCGAGGCGAAGGAGCGGGTGAGCACGATCGTCAGGCCGTCCTCCTCGCGGTCGAGATGCTCGATCAGCCGTGCAATCGCCGGCGCGCCCGACGGCTGCCAGCTGCGTCGGCGAACGCTTTCGACAAACCCGTTCATAAACCGGCAGATGAGCAGGATTTTCATTGCTTCAGGGTGGTGGCGAGCGAAGCCGGAGCGGCAGCGGCTCGGGGGCGCGCGTGGTCACTCCATCCCGGCGTAGCTTTCGCGCCGATAGAGCCTGGATGGGGGATGGGCGAAATAGGTTCGGCACAGCGCCACATATTCCGTGAGCGGCACCACGAAGAACCCCTCGGCATAGATCTCGTGCCGCCCGGGCACATAGCGGGCATTGGCGGCATTGAGGCCCATGATGTAGTGCGCCCAGTTGCGATTGCCCGGCACCGATTGCCACATCTCCATCATCTCGCGTTTCTCGCCGGCCACGTCGGTGATGTCCACCACGACGTTGGGCAGAACCGTCGAGTAGATTTGATAGGCCCAGATCTCCGCCTGCAACGCCATATCGCCGAGCGCTTCGAGAAAAACGTGATTGGTGCGCCGGTGGTCGTCATGGTCGTCGAGAAGGAAGGTGATGAAGATCACGTCCGGGCGGAAGGAGGTGATCGTCTCGCGCAGCCGCTCGACGGGCGGGCCCGAGAGCGGAAAGGCCCCCACGGGCATGCGCAGGAACTCGGGCTGCACATCCAGGCGCGCGCAAACGGCCCGCGCCTCGTCCTCCATGGCGGCCACCTGCGCCTCGCTGCGCCCGGGCGTGCACAGATAGACGGTGCGGATCTCCGCGCCTGCGCGCCTGAGCTTGATGAGCGTGCCGCCCGGGCCGAACGTATCGTCATCGGTGTGCGGCGCGATCACAAGCACGCGCCGCCCGGCGGGCATGTCCATGATGACCGGTTGCAGATTCTGCGTGAAGCGTTTCGTCTCCAGCAGGGCCGATGCCGCCTCGAGATCGAAAAGCGGCTTCCAGTCCTTGAGCACGAACTTGTAGTTCGCGCGCCGGGGCGACTGGATCAGAATGGATTTCACGATTTGTCGAACTCTGTTCATGGCTTCGTCCACTCGCCCCTAATCGTCCTTGAAATCACCGTAGGTGTAGATGGAATCGTCCGCGACCAGCGCCTCGGGATACACCCAGAACTGATCGTGAGCCTTGCTCTCGCGCACGAACCCCCGTGCCCGCATGACCCGGGCAAGCCCCGTCGAGGTCGACTTGGCGAGGAGATGGCCGATCCCAGCCTGTGCGCTGGCTTGCACCATCGCATCCACCATGGTCTCCGCGCCGCCCGGAAGGTCCGGGCCGTGGATCGCCTCCATCACATATCCCGCCCCCTTCGCCCCGTGCCCGAGGACAAGGAGGCCCGCGAGGCCGTCCTCCGCCCGGATGGCGAGGAAGCGGTATGCAGCTTTCGGATGCGCCTCGTAGCGCCAGGCGAGATAGTCCCGGGTGCGCGAGACGCCGGCCGCATGGCTCCGGCCGAAACCCGCAAGAAGGCCGTCCAGCCCCGCCGCCTCGTCGAGGCGCGAAAGCCAAGCGAGCCGCACGCCATCGGGCAAAGGGCGGCGCTGGATCTCCCGGTGCCCGCGCATGCGGGCGATGGGGGCGGCGAGGCGCGCGAGGCGCGGTGCCAGGCCCGTTCGCGACGCGATGGCGTTCGCCGCCGAGACCAGGCCCGTATAGGTTGCGTTGCTGTCGCGAACCGGACCCGCGCCATGGCGCGCCCAGATCAGCGCGGCCTCTCTCGTATGGTGGAGCCCGAGAATGACATAGGGCGCCCCCCGGCTCTGGAATGCGGCGATCGTATGCTGGTTGAGCTCGAGACCGAGAACGCCGCGCCGTTTGGGATGCACCGCATAGTCGTTCAAGACGACGGCGTTGAACTCTTTGCCGCCCCGCCGAAACCGCCGATAGGAATAGCCGACGAAACCGGCCATCTCACCGTCAATCTCGGCGATGAGGCCAGGCGGCGGAGGCACCGCGTCCTGGACGAGGTGACGCGAATCGAAGAACAGCCACCGGGCTCGCGTGCACCAATCCGCCTCTGCGCGCTCCCTATTGAGCCCGGCCTTGCGGGTGAGCGCGAAGACGGCACCCAGATCCGTCTCCTCGAGGACGCGAAAATGCGCTGTCATGGCGACGCTATCGCCCGCCCCGGGATTGCATGCCGACAGAATGCCCGAGGGAGGGCAGAAGGTCGAACATGGCCCCCCCCGCGTGCCGGCGCCGCCATGCGGCCCGTCGTGCACGGACAGCCGCAAGCCTGTCCTCGAGCGCCCGCCAGACAAGGGGCGCGCCATCCAGCCGTGCACAGCCCGCCCCATCGAACACGCATGACAGCATCATGCGGGCCGTCTTCGGCGAATAGTGCGAGGAATCCTCGTAATAGGCAGCCGCCTGCTCGATCCGCACCGTGCTGATCTCGGAGTAGCTCGCAAAATCCCATACCGTGACGCCGACCTCGCGCCCAAGACGGGCCATCTGCCGCTTCCAGGCCTCGAACGCCTCCCACAGCCCCGACCGGGCGATGGCCTCCCATTGAAGCGCGTGGCTCGGCCCGATGATGACCGTCAGCCTCTTGCCCCGCGCCCGCACCTTCCGGAACGCCCGCGCAAGCGCCGAAAACGCGGCGCGGTCCAGGACGTAATTCCTGTAGAAGCGGGGATTGGTCATGTAGGCGCGCAACTGGTATGCGAACGCCTTGCGCAGCCTGTCCGGCTCCGGCGCCTGCGCACGCGCGCGCTCCCGCGTCGCCGCCAATGCCCCCCCTCCGCCATGCGCGCCTGCGGCCCGCACGTTCTCCAGCACGGTTCTCAAACTGTCCGACAGCGTGCTCACGCTGAAGACCGCCATCATCCGCAATCGCCAGAGCCGCCCCTCCGAGACAATGGTCGGAATGTAGCCGGTATCGAAGGGGACGTTTCGGTTGAAGCCGAAGAAGTCCGGCAGATAGACGATATGGCGGGTGTCGTCCCGTTCGGCATAAAGGGTGAGGAACTCGGCCGCCTCACGCGCCCGCAGGGCGCTGATGCCCGCATTGCGAACCGCCAGCCTCGGCCAGCGGCGTCGGACCGCCTCATAGGCTGCGCGCCCCCGCGAGGACCCCAAGACAAGGACGTCGGCCTGCTTGCCGGCAAGATCGAGGGGGACGAACAGGCGCCGTGTTCGGATGGCGGGCTTCTCCACATTGAGACCGGTGATCCTCATCACCTTGAACAGATCATAGGGGTCGACGAGCACGTTCACGGCGCAAATCGCAAGTGCGGTCACGCCGAGTGCCGCGAGAAGGACGATGGCGTAGCGTCTGCTCTCCACCATCAGAATTGGAAATAGATAAAGGCGACCAGACGGTCGATCCCAGCCAGGGCAAAGGCGGCAATCATCCCCGTGGCCGCCGCCCAGCGCATGCCGGCCCGCCAGGACCAGCGCACGTCGAGCGGCCGATACCCTTCGAGGAGCGCCACCTTCTCACGCGCGAAGATGTCCACCACATTGGGCATCAACCACACGAAGCCGAGCAGGCCCATATAGAGCGCGGCCTGCTCGACCCCGTCGAACAGGATCTCCCGATCCACATATTCCAGACCGAACATGTCGAGGATGCCCTGCACGGGGGCGAGGAGGCCCGCATAGGCCGACGGCAGAACGAAGCCGTTGAGGCCGGCCATGGCCCGATAGACCTCCAAGGTCGTCGCAAGATCGGCGGCGCGGAAGGGCACCCATGCAGCCAGAACCGCGAGAAACGTGATGACGATGGCGAGCGGGCGGGGAAGGGCAATGTCGCGAGGCCCCATGAGCCCCCGCCATAGGCGGTAGACCACCAGATAGAGCCCATGCAATGTGCCCCAAAGCACGAAATTCCAGCCCGCGCCATGCCAAAGACCACCAAGCCCCATGGTCAGCATCAGATTGACGAGCCGGCGCCCTTCGCCCCTGCGATTGCCGCCGAGCGGAACATAGACATAGTCACGCAGGAAGCGCGAGAGCGTGACATGCCACCGCTTCCAGAAGTCTGCCGCGCTGACCGCCTTGTAGGGAGAAAGGAAATTGGCCGGCAGGACGATGCCGAACATGCGCGCAATGCCGATGGCCATGTCGGAGTAGGCGGAAAAGTCGAAATAGATCTGGAACGTGTAGGCGATGGTCCCGGCCCAGGCCTCGACCAGGGTGATCGTCTGCCCCGCCGCGGCCACGTCGAAAGGGCGCGTGTAGCCGTCGAGACCGTCGGCAATGACCGTCTTCTTGAACAGACCGATGAAGAAGATGGTCAGACCCAGTATCAGGTCGCGCGCAACATCGCGTCGCGACGCCCGGAATTGGGGCATCATCTCCGCATGGTGCACAATCGGACCGGCAATGAGCTGCGGAAAGAAGCTGATGAAAAGCGCATAGCGCAGGAGGCTCTCATCCGGCACCTCGCCGCGATGGGAATCCACCAGATAGGCGATCTGCTGGAAGGTGAAGAAGGAAATGCCGAGCGGCAGCGAGACGGAAATGAAGTCGATATTCGCCCCCGTCACGGCATTGATCTGCTCCGCGAAGAAATTGAAATATTTGAAATAGGCGAGCAGGCCCAGATTGGCCGCGATGCCGAGGGCGAGGAGGCGCCGGTCGCCCCTTCGTCTGAGGGCGCGCCCGAGAAGATAGTTGCCCCCGATCGAGGCGATGAGAAGAAGCACATAGGCCGGTCGATAGTAGCCATAGAAGACGAAGGACGCGAGCACGAGGTAGAGAAACACATAGCGTCCCGCCCCCACGCGCCGCACCAGGAAATACAGAGCGAGCACGAGCGGGAGAAAGACGAAGACGAATTCGTGGGAGCTGAACAGCATCTCTTTGTCGTCGCGTGGCTCGGCGCTATCGTTGCACAGCAAGGCGCGTGCGGCGAAGCGGTCGCGCTCCGCCTCCCCCCGACCGCCCGAGCCTAGGCGCGCGTCGTGTGGTCGGGGGATGCGGGATTTGCTCGTGCCGGATCATGATGGGCAGGCGAGCGCGTCCGGCGATCGGTCGGATGGGGATGGCCGACCCGACGCCAGTCACCCGCAGTGCTGGAGCCTGGCCGAGCGCCATTTCCCTAGAGGGCACGGCGTCTCTTTTGCCGCTTCGGTGCCACTGCCCCACGGTGCCCCCCAACACCCC
>JALUTE010000260.1 GCA_027058255.1 Methyloligella sp.
TCGTCCGCCTGTGCGAATTTGCTGGCACTATTACAGAAACCCCCCGCCCGCGACGGGCCCTGCGGGCCTGTGGCCTCGGCTTGCGGGGGCGGGGGGTTTCTGTAATAGTGCCAGCAAATTCGCACAGGCGGACGACGCCACGCTGGCGCCATGATCAGGGGCGGGCCCCGGCCTTCCGGGTGGCCCGCACGTGGGCGGGCGGCGAGATGGCGAAAGCCGGACAAGGAAAAGGAGACGAGAGCCTATGACCCCTGGTTTCTGGCAGATTCTGCTGGTTGTGGTGCTGCTCGTGCTGCTCTTCGGCCGGGGCAAGATCTCCGAGCTGATGGGCGACGTGGCCAAGGGCATCAAGAGCTTCAAGAAGGGCATCAGCGAGGACGAGGATGCCGCCAAGGCCAAGGCCGAGTCCGTGAAGAGCATCGAGCACGATCCGGGCAAGACCGTGGAAGCGCAGAGGACACGCGAGAAATCCGAGACGGGTTGAGCGGCGGGTGCCTGCGTTTCGCGACCTGGCCGCGCATCGCCATCTCGAACCATCGTCGCGCCCTGCCCGAGTTCGGAGTGGTCCTGGCCTGCGCCACGCGCTCGGCCACACCCATCCGGGATCGGACCCTGGACCGTTCTCAGGCTGGGGGAGAGGCTTGCCCGGACTGGGCGATCCCTGCCATGGCATGCACGGCAAGAACGGGCGCGTCCGGGACATCTCGGCACCCATGAGCACGATCCGGCCTGACAGGGCCGGGGCCGGATTGATCCGAAAGAGAGGCTGATGTTCGACATCGGTTGGAGCGAACTTCTGGTTCTCGCGGTCGTCGCGATCATCGTCGTGGGGCCGAAGGACCTGCCACGCATGTTGCGCTCGCTCGGCCGGATCATCGGGCAGCTCAAGCGCACGGCCGGGGAGTTCCGCTCCCAGTTCGACGAGGCGTTGCGCGAAACCGAGCTTCAGGATCTCAAGAACCAGGTCGAAGGCGTGGGGAATATCAACCCTCTCGAGGACATCAAGCGCGAGGTCACCTCCTCCCTGGAGCCCCTCGAGGACATTCCGCAGAGCATCGAGAATGCCGGCAAGGAGACGAACGAGCCGCATGAGGATTTCGACGATCCCGGTGCCGAATGGGACGAGGAGGCCGAGCGGGAGGCGGAGGGCGAGCCGCTGACCGAGGCGGAGCCGGTCGCCGCAGAGGCGCCGGCCACCCTTCCGGAAGGGAGCGGCGAGCGCGCGAGAGGGTCCGTCGTCGAGCGTGCCGCGGCCGCCGCGGAGCATGCGGGCGAGAGCGGTGCCGATCCGGAAAACGTGATGGCCGGCAACAAGCGGGGGAGCTAGGCGAGCCGTGGCAGCGGATCAGGACGTCGAGCACGATGAGGTCGAGGCCTCCAAGGCCCCGCTGATCGAGCACCTGGTGGAGCTTCGCAGACGGCTGATCTGGTCGGTGGTCGCCATCGCCGTCGGCTTCGTCATCTGCTTCATTTTCGCCAATGACATCTACGACGTGCTGCTCGGCCCCTACAAACGGGCGGTGGGCGCCGACACACCGATCGAGATGATCTACACGGCTCCCCAGGAGTTCTTCTTCACCCAGCTCAAGCTCGCCCTGTTCGGAGCCATTTTCCTGGCCTTTCCCGTCTTCGCGTCCCAGATCTACATGTTCGTGGCGCCGGGACTCTACAAGAACGAGAGGCGCGCCTTCCTGCCCTTCCTGGTGGCAACGCCGATCCTGTTCGTCCTCGGGGCGAGCGTGGTCTATTTCATCGTCATGCCGCTGGCGATGAACTTCTTTCTCTCCATGCAGCAGACCGGCGAGGGGCAGGTGTCCATTCAGCTCACGGCCCGGGTCAGCGAGTATCTGAGCCTCATCATGACGCTCATCCTCGCCTTCGGCATCTGCTTCCAGCTCCCGGTGGTGCTCACCCTGATGGCGCGCGCCGGCCTCGTCACGTCGGACGGGCTGAAGGCCAAGCGCA
Source organism: Methyloligella sp. (assembly GCA_027058255.1). GTDB lineage: Bacteria > Pseudomonadota > Alphaproteobacteria > Rhizobiales > JALUTE01 > JALUTE01. The sequence continues at coordinate 1,966 of JALUTE010000260.1, forward strand.
AATATGCCATCGTCGCCGTTTTCGCGGTGGCGGCCTTCCTCACGCCTCCTGATCCGATCAGCCAGATCGGCCTCGCCCTGCCGACCCTGCTGCTCTATGAATTCTCCATCCTGTCCGTTCAGGCGGTCGAGAAAAAGCGCCGCGAGCGCGAGGCAGCCGAGGGTGCGGAGGAGCAGATTTGAGCCTTGCGCGCGCAACACGCTCGTCTTGCAAGCGGCTTGCAGGTGGAACTTGCGCGTCGACCCGATACCGTTTCGCCGCGCCGCCAGAGGGGCCACCTTTGGCTCGCGCACCGCAAGCCCGGTGCGGCCCGCCATGTCGTTCCATGCCGATTGCGCCGCGACCTCGTTGCTCGCGCGAGCGTGAGGGGCGGAACCTTGACCTTCCTGTTGCTGGTCACTTTATATGAAACCATCACACCGCACCGGTTCTGAACGGACAGGGAGGCGAGACGCCCATGCGCATCACGGAAGTCGCCCGGGCCAGCGGCCTGGCGCCGAAGACCATCCGCTACTATGAAGACGTTGGCCTTCTCCCGGCGCCGAAGCGGCGCGACAATGGCTATCGGGACTATTCCGAGGCCGACGCCGAGCTGCTCGGCTTCGTGCGCAGGGCACGCGAGCTCGGCTTCTCCGTGAAGGAATGCCGCAGCCTGCTCGCCCTCTATCTCGACCCCAACCGGGCCAGCGGCGACGTGAAATCGCTCGCCCTCGACAAGATCGCCGAGATCGACCGCAAGATGAAGGATTTCGCCGCCATGCGGCGCAAGCTGGTCGCCCTTGCCGAGCAATGCCCGGGCGATCACGATCCCGATTGTCCGATCCTCGAGGAGCTCGCCACCCCCGCGAGCCAGGGCGGGCAGCGCAAGCGCCGGACAAAAGCCAAGGCATGACCCGCCGAAACGCGCTCCTGCTGGGCGTCGTCGCCATCATTGCCGGCGCCGTGTGGTGGCTGCGCGCCGATGGCGAGGGCGGGAGCGACCACATCGTTCAGGTGTCCGTGCCCCCTCTGTCCGATGTCGAGAAGCAGGGCGAGGCGGCGTTCAACCGGTTCTGCAAGACCTGCCATGGCGCCAATGCCGGTGGCTCACCCCAGGGGCCGCCGCTGGTGCACAGGATCTACGCCCCCGGCCTGCATGCCGACGGCGCCTTCAGGCTGGCTCGCAGCCGCGGCGTGAGCGCCCATCATTGGCGCTTTGGCGACATGCCCCGGGTGGAGGGCGTGAGCGACGGCGAGCTCGAGACCATCATCGCCTATGTACGTGCGCTGCAGCGGGCCAACGCCATCCGTTGATGGGCCGCGGGTGCGCGGAGCGGCGCGCACGCCTGTCGAGCGTCACGAGCAAGCGGTGCGGGCCAGGGGCGGCGGGCGCGGGCGTGCGATCCGGGCGTCCGGAACCATCCGGCGCGCGCCTGGCGATTTGCCGGCGCTTGTGCCCTCCCGTCTCGCCTGCTATCTGGAAGCGCAGCGTCCGGGTGATGGCCCGGCTCCGACCGTCCCGCGCGCAACGGTCCTCTGCACCCTGCATCGCGGACGAAGGCAAGCAAGACCGGAGGCAGGCGCCGCGAGCCGATGGTGTGCCCATGGAGCCGAGTGGATCGACCCTGGCGGCTGGCCCCGTAGCTCAGCCGGATAGAGCATCAGATTCCTAATCTGTTCATATGGACCATGACCGGAACACGAGGATGCTTCCCCTCGTACCCCGGAGGCCTCCTGCGTACCATCGCAGGACCAATATGCTTTCATCTCAACATATTGCGGCGAAGCGTCTGCACGAGTAGATATCCCGTCGCCCCTCGTAGGCGCCCGTCACCCCAATGTCCAGTCACCCCATAATCACCCCATTCGCGGCTGGGGTGACTTGTTCGCGGTGAGCAAATCGGCTATCTCCCTGGCATGCGGACGCTCTCCGCCAATATGCAGAAGCTCAAGGGGTCGCCTGTCCCCACGAAAGGCGCCACCGACTATCGAATCGAGGGACATCCTGGCCTTGTTCTGCGTGTGCGCGCCTCCGGCAAGCGGGTGTTTCGTTTCGAGTATGGCCGCAATCCGCGCAGGTCGTGTCCCTGGACGTGGTGTAAATTTGGTTCTCCGGCTTTGGGTTGAGCCGGTTCACATGGATGCGATCTGGGCCGCATCCAGGGCACTATCGTCGCAGACCTTGGCGACGGTTTCCAGCGTCATGTAGCGCCGGGTGACGGCCCACTCGTCGTT
>JALUTE010000261.1 GCA_027058255.1 Methyloligella sp.
GGTCTGCCGTCCGGCGTGCCGAGAGCCGGTGCCCCCGCCGCATCCCTGTCGATACGCGCGATGCGCACTCAGACGCGCAAATAGGACAGAAGCCGCCCGCGGGCCTCGGGCAAGGCGAGGCCGCGGGGGGCGAGCACGCGGGTCTCCAGAAAATGGCCGGTCAGCGCGAAGCCGGCGGCGATGTCCTCGCGTGCGATATGCGCGGCGGGGCCATCGCGCAGGAAGGGGGGGAGGGGGAGCAGGCGGCCCTTGTAGGGCGCGCCCGCCTCGGCCGAGACGGCCCGGCCCGAGCGCGGGGAGACATACACCAGGCCCTCGCGCCGGCCGGTGGCGGCACATTGCTCGAGATCGAGGCCGAAGCCGAGCTCGTCCAGCAGCGTCAGCTCCCAGCGCACGAGGAGCGCCGGCCAGACCTCGTCCTCGCCAAGATAGCCGAGGACGAACAGGGTCACCTCGTAGAGATTGGGGTGGGGATCGCGCTCCGGCAGCAGGCGGGTGAAGGCCGCGAGCGTCTCCAGCGCAGCGAGCGGGGCGGGCGCCGCCATGGCCTCGGCGGCATGGGCGCGCACGAGCTCCACCCGGAAGGTGCCGAGATGCTCCGCCAGCCGGCCCTTCCATGTCGCCTCCACCTGGTTGCCGATTTGCAGGACCGGGCGCATGCGCCGCGAGCGTCCGCCCTTCACAAGCCCTGCATGGCGGCCATGCGCGCGGGTGAAGAGCTCCGCAATGGCGCTCGTCTCGCCATGCGGGCGCACCGACAGGATCACGCCTTCGTCACGCCATTCCATGGGGCTCGCTCTGACTGCTCGCGCTTGCCGTGCGTGGGACGAGTCTCAAATCAATCGGTCCTGTGCGTCAGTCCTCGGGAAATGCGTCAGTCCTTGGGGAAGTCGAGGCCCATCTCCCGATAGCGCTCCGGGTCGTCGGTCCAGTCCTCGCGCACCTTGACGAAGACGAAGAGATGCACCTCGGTCTCGAGGATGTCGGAGAGCTCGCGGCGGGCCGCCATGGCGATGCGCTTGATGGTCTGGCCCTTGTGGCCGAGCACGATCGCGCGCTGGCTCGGCCGGGCGACGTAGATGGTCTGCTCGATGCGGACACCGCCCTTGCGCAGGCGCTTCCACGCGGTGGTCTCCACCGTGGAGGCATAGGGCAGCTCCTGGTGGAGCTGGAGCGTGAGCTTCTCGCGGGTGATCTCGGCGGCCATCTGGCGCAGCGGCGCATCGGTGATCTGGTCCTCCGGATAGTGCCAGGGCCCGGGCGGCACGGTCTCGGCCAGATAGTCGGCGAGGTCATCCACGCCGTCGCCCTTGAGGGCGGAGATCATGAAGGTGCGCTCGAAGGGGCAGGCCGCGGTGAGCTCGGCCGCAAGCGCCAGAAGCGCCTCCTTGGCCATGCGGTCGATCTTGTTGAGGATCAGGAGGCGCGGTTTGCGAAGCTCTGCAAGGCGCTCGAGGATGCGGGCGGTGTCCGCGTCCAGGCCGCCCTTGCGATGGCTCGCCTTGGCCGCATCGACGATGAAGGCGACGATGTCGGCGCCCTCGGCGCCGCGCCAGGCCGCCTCGACCATGGCGCGCTCGAGCCGGCGCCTGGGTGCGAAAATGCCGGGCGTGTCCACGAAGACGAGCTGGCTTGCGCCGCGAATGGCGATGCCGCGGAGCGGCGAGCGGGTCGTCTGCACCTTGTGGGTGACGATGGCGACCTTGGCGCCGACAAGCTGATTGACCAGGGTGGACTTGCCCGCATTGGGCGCGCCGACGAGGGCGATGAAGCCGCAGCGGGTCGCATGCGCGGGGCGCTCGCCTGCGGGCTCGTTCACATTGTCATGCCGGTCTTTTCTCTTCTCATCCATGGGCAGAGGCGCGCTCCCACACGCCCTCGCGCTCCAGCAGGGCCTGCGCGGCGGCCTGCTCGGCGGCGCGCTTGCTCGCCCCGCTTCCCCGGGCCGGCTCGAGGCCCTCGATCCGAACCTCGGTCGTGAAATGCGGCGCGTGATCGGGGCCCTCGCGCGCCACCTCTGCATAGGTGGGCAGCGGCAGGCCGCGGCCCTGGGCCCATTCCTGCAAGGCGGACTTGGCGTCGGCGCGGATATGGGCGACGGCGGCCACGTGCGGCTCCCAGAGCCGGCGGATGAGTGCTCGGGCCTGATCATAGCCGCCATCCAGGAACACGGCGCCGAGGACGGCCTCGCAGGCATCGGCGAGGATGGTGGCCTTGTTCCGGCCGCCGCTTTCCGCCTCGCCCTCGCCAAGGACGAGATGGCGACCGAGGTCGATGGCACGGGCGACCTCGCTGCAGGTCTCGCGGCGCACCAGCCTGTTGAAACGGCGCGCGATCGCGCCCTCGCTGGCATCGGGAAAGGCGAGATAGAGCAGCTCCGCCATGACGAGACCGAGGACCCGGTCGCCGAGAAACTCCAGGCGCTCATAGTCGCCAGTGGCGATGCCGGAGTCACCTCCGCCGCGTTTGGGGGGCTCGCCGGCCTTGCGCCCCGCCATTCCGGCGCGCGCGGTCGAGGTCTGGGCGCTGGCATGGGTGAGGGCGCGGGCGAGCAGGCTGCGGTCCGAGAAGCTGTAGCCGAGCGTGCGCTCCAGCGCGCTCATGCCATCGCCTTGCGTCCCACGCGCCTCTCGCCCGCCTTGTCGGCTTCCATCACCTTGCGTCAAGGTCCCGGCGTCCCTGTTCCGGCTCGCCCCGCCCGCGCGGTCAGCGAATGATCCGAAAGAAGCGCGACCAGCGGATCGTCTCGGGCCAGCGCCAGACAGCAAACAGGCTCCAACGGTCGTCGGCGGAGAAGAATATGATCTCCGCCCGCCCGACGAAGTTCTCGAACGGCACATAGCCCACGCCATATTGGGCGCGGCTGTCGGTGGAGTTGTCCCGGTTGTCGCCCATCATGAAATAGTGTCCGGGCGGCACCTTGTAGACCCCCGTATTGTCGAAGGGCCCGTTCGGCTCGCTGTCGAGAACGGTATAGGTCACGCCATTGGGCAAGGTCTCCCGATAGCGGGGAATGCGTCGCTCCCGGCCATAATAGTCGGTGACCACATAGTCGGATATACGCGTCTTCGGCACGGCCTTTCCGTTGATGTAGAGGACCCCGTTCCGCATCTGGATCTCGTCGCCCGGCAGGCCGATGACCCGCTTGATGTAATCGGTCTTGTTGTCGCGGGGCAGCTTGAACACCGCAACGTCGCCACGCTTGGGCGGCTCGGCGAAGATGCGGCCCTCGAAGGGGATGATGCCCCAGGGGAAGGAGTAGCGGCTGTAGCCATAGGAGAACTTGGACACGAACAGATAATCGCCCACGAGCAGTGTGGAGATCATGGAGCCCGAGGGAATGTTGAAGGGCTGATAGAGAAACACGCGCACGATCATGGCCAGGATCAGCGCATGAACGATCACCTTGACGGTGTCCTTCCATCCGCTGGCCTGGGCCTTGCCGCCCTGCGCATTCGTCTCGACGCTCATGTCATCGCTCCTGCCTGTGCGGCGGTCTTGTCCGTTTTTCTGCATCGCGCCCCTATAGACCCATATGCGAGCGCGCGCAAATCACGCCGGGGCCGCGGCGCGCGCGGGCTCATGGGCCCTGCGGCTCAGCCCCGGCCGCGGCCCACCGCCGAGATGATGACGATGGCCTGCGCCAGGGGAAAGTCGTCGGTGATGGTGAGGTCGATGCGTGCCTCGAGCCCCGGCGGCGTGATGGCCCTCAGGCGGCGGAGCGCGCCACCGGTCAGCGCCATGGTGGGCCGTCCGGAGGGCAGGTTCACCACCCCCATGTCGCGCCAGAAGACGCCCTGGGAGAAGCCCGTGCCGAGAGCCTTGGCGCAGGCCTCCTTGGCGGCGAAGCGCTTGGCATAGGACGCGGCGCGCAGGCGCCGGCCATCGGACTTGGCGCGCTCCACATCGGTGAAGATGCGGTCGAGAAAACGCTCGCCGTAGCGCTCGATCGTGCGCTCGATGCGCCGGATGTCAATGAGATCGTTGCCGAGGCCGAGGATCATGATGCGACTCGCCAGAGCGGACAGCGCGGCCGTTCGGGGGCGGGGCTGGCCGGGATGGTCGGGGGGTGGATCACGCGCTCGCCTCCGCCGTGATCTCGGCCCGCCCCGCGTCCATGATGGCCCGCATGCGCCGGATCGCGGACTCGAGGCCGCCGAATATCGCCT
>JALUTE010000262.1 GCA_027058255.1 Methyloligella sp.
GGCTGCTCGCAACGCCTGCGGCGCTGCGAGCAGCCCTTGCCTTGGTTCTCGACGATCCGGCCCGTGCGACGGCGCTCGGGCAGGGGGCGCTTGCGCTCGCCCGCGGCCCGCTCGCCTGGGAGGCCATCGCGGCGCGCTTTGCCGGTCTCATTCATGACGTGACGCACGAAAGGGCAGGCGCGGGATGAGGGCCGGGGTGCGCTTGCGAAACGCCTCGAAGGCCGCGCCCTCCCGTGCGCTGAGATCGCGCTCCTCGAGGCGGATGCCGATCGCAAGATAGAGGGAGAAGCCGGCGGCGAAAAGCAGCCGGCCGATGGTCATGGTCGGCGTCACCCAGAGCAAGATGAGGAGCGCGGTGTACATGGGATGGCGCACCAGGCGGTAGAGCCCGCGCTGGCGTATGGGCGGCGGCTCGTAAGTCCGCCCGCGCGCCCAGGCGAGGGCCTGGCGCACGCCCCACAGATGCAGCAGGTCGATCTGCAGGAAGGCGACCAGCCCCATGAGCCAGCCCACGCCCGCGAGTCCCCAGACGGCATCGCGCACGGGGCGCTCCAGGTCCCAGAGCACGATGGGGATGGGACGCCAGAAGAGGAGGAGCGCAATGAGCGCAATATTGGCGGCCCAGACATAGGTCGTGCGCTCGAGGCCCTCGGGCAGATGCAGCCGGCGGGTGAGCCAGCCCTTGAAGCGGGCCCGCGCCATGCCGGAATGCTGGAGCCCGAGCAGCGCGATCAGGCCGAGATCGATGGCAATGGCGGTGGCAAGAGGCATCGCGGGGCCGGTATCGACCGTCGGCGTGATCCAGGGGGCCGAGCGCTTGGGAAAGTTCGTGAGAAACGCGAACATCCATGGCCAGACCGCAAAGGCCACGGCGAAGGCGGTAAGGCTCCAGGCGAGGCCGAGAGCGCGCATGAGCCGGCTTGGCGCCTGCCGCCCTGCGCCTCGGTCGCCGTCTCGGCGCGCATCGCCTCCGGCCCGATCATCCATGCTGTCCTCCTACCTCATGCGTCTGCCGGCCGATATCTGCCTATCGCGCCGGGCCATGGGCCGCAAGGCCGCCGCAGCGTCCCCGCGCGGCCGCTCCCGGCAGGCGGATGACGCGCCAGGCCGACCGGCGATAGTCCTCGGGCCGCCAGAGATGCGGCCACGGGACTGCCGGTTCTGGTGTCGACCTCGACATGCTTCCCAGGTGCTCATGGACCGGCGCCCGCGAGCCTCGGGGGGCGAGGGCGCATGGGCATATCTCGTATCCTCCGTGATCCGGGCGGTGCAGTGCGGCGCGGACGTCGTGCAATCGTGCAGCGGCCCTGACGCCCCTTGATGGCATGTGCGGCGGCTGCTCTAAAGCGGTCTCGGGTGGCGCCGCAAGGGAGGGACGCTTGACGGAGGAGGTGAGCCCGGAGTCTTCGCGAGGGGGGCGGGGGCGGCGCTTGTTCCGCCTCGCGCAGCGCCTCGAAGCGGCGTGCGGCCGCCTCGCCAGCACACTCGCCGCCCGGCCCATGGCCGCGAGCGCCCTTCTGATGGCGCTCTCGATCGCCCTTGCCCTGCCTGGCCTTCTGGCCCTGCCGCCTGTCGATCGCACCGAGGTCGTCTACGCGAGGCCGCGCGGCAGATGCTGGAGCGGGTCGAGCGCGGCGACGGGGCGCAGGCATGGCGCGGGCTCCTCACGGCCCGCTTTCAAGAGGCCCCCGTGCCCGAGCGCCCCATCGGCCTTCTCTGGGTGCAGATGCTCGCCGCCTGGGGCGCCCGCGCGCTCCTCGCCGCGCCCGCCGATGCCATCTGGCCCTATCGCCTGCCCTCCCTCCTCGGCCTCGTCATGGCCGTGCTCGGCACCTATTGGGGCGCACGCCGTATCCTTGCGCCAGAGGCGGCATTCCTGGGCGCGCTGCTCCTCGCCGCAACCGTCCTCATCCTGTTGCCGGGCGAGCTCGCCATGTCCAAGGCCATGGCCCTCGGCCCTCTCACCATCGCCATGTGGGCGCTCGTGCGGCTGCATGGCCTGCCGGCTGAGGAGGGCACGCAGGGGACGGGCCGGCGCGATGCCGCGATCCTTTGGACGACACTCGGGCTCGCCATTCTCCTGGGCGGGCCTGGCCTTCTCCTCTGCCCGCTTCTCACCCTCCTGGCGCTCAGCCTGTGGGAGCGGGACGCGAGCCTGCTCCAACGCATGCGCCCGCTCTGGGGCGTCCCGCTCATGCTTGCTCTCGCCGCCCCCTGGGCCATCGCGGCGGCCCTCGCCGGCCTCGAGGCCGCCAGCCTCACCGCGGCGGCGAGCGGGCGCAGCGAGGCCGTGCGCGCGCTCCATCCCGCCTCCCTCGCCTTTTGGTGGCACGTGGCCGAGCCGCAGATGATGCGCCATGCCGCCCCGCCAGGCGCCTTCGTGCTCACCCTGCTCGTGGGCGGGCTCCCGGTCACCCTGTTGCTTGGGCCCCTGGCGCGCCGCCTCTGGCGGGCACGCGGGCGGCAACCGGCCCGCGCCCTCATGGCCTGGATCCTGCCCTATCTCGGCCTGCTCGAGCTCCTCTCGCACCGCCCGCCCCTCTACATGCTGCAACCCGTCCTGCCCGCGCTGGCCGTGGCGGCCGGATGGGTGGTCGGAAGGCAGACACCGGAAGCCGGAAGCCGGCAGGTCAACCCAGGGGATAACGAGCAAGGCACCGACGTGGCGCCGCCGCGGCTCTCGCGCTGGGTCGCCCTGCCGCTCGGCGTCGGGGCCCTGGCCCTCGTGCCGGCTCTGCTCGCGGTGCGTGGCCGTCTCGGTCTCGTGCTCGACGGCATGACGCTCGCCCTCGCCCTCGTCGCCTCTGTTGCCTTTGCCTTGGCGGTGCTTGCCTTGCGCCATGGGCTTGCCTTTCTTTTCGTCGCGCTGGCCACCCTCTCGGCCCTCGCCCTGCATCCCATGCTCACAGGCCGCCTGCTGCCCGCCCAGGCGGCGCTCTGGCCCGCCGACCGTCTCGCCGAGCAGGTCCGGGCCTTGCGCAGGGCCGGGTGCATCGCTTCCGATCGGCCCATCGTCGTCGCCGGCTTTCGCGAGCCGAGCGTGGTCTTCCGTCTTGGCGCGGGCACCACACTCACCCATGGCCATGGAGCAGCAAATCTCATCACCACCGGCCGCCATGGCCTCGCCATTGTCGAGCAGCGCATGGAGGGCGAGTTCCGGGCCCGGCTCGAGGCGCTGGGTGTGGCGCCCCCGCCCCCGCTCGCCCGCGTGTCGGCTCTTGCCATCAATCGCGGGCGGGCCGTGCGCTTCGCCCTTCATGCCCCGCCGAGCGTCGCGCCGGGCGGGGCATGCCGGCCGCGCCCGCTCCGGCCCACACGGCAGGCGCCCTGACATCATCGGTGCTCTGGGCTTCGCTCGCCATCGCGTTGCGCACGATCACCCGGCGGGTCAGGCTTGCGGAGGCCGGTCGTGTCCCCGTCGCGCCAGGCGCGCCAGATGCGCCATCAGGGCCAAGACGATGAGTGCAGCGGCCAGAGCGCCCCAAAGCGGGCGATAGAGCGCGACAATCGCAGCACCGATGAGCCCCGCATTGGCCAGCGTGATGCGCCCCACGATCGCATCATGGCGGCCGATGGCCAGTGCGGCGCGCTGATAGAGGTGCTCGCGATGCGGCCGCCAGAAGGCGCTGCCGCGCGCGATCCGCTTCAGGAGCGTCCAGGTGGCATCGACGGTGAACACCAGAGGAAGGATGAGCGCGGGCACGAGATGGCCCGCCTGGGCGAGGCGGATCAGCGCAAACCCCAGGAGAAACGCGACGGGAATGGCGCCGACATCCCCGAGCATGATTCGCGCCCGATGCCAGTTCCAGGGCAGAAAGCCGAGCGCCGCACCCGCGAGCGCTGCTGCGAGGGCGAGCTCGGATGTGGCCAGCCCCGCGAGCGCGCCCACCAGTGCGAGCCCGCCTCCCACCGCCATGGTCTCACTGGCGGCAAGGCCGTCGATTCCGTCCATGAAATTGAAGAGATTGAGGAGCCAGACCCAGCACAGGCCCGTGACCAGCCGGTCCGCCCAAAGGGGCCAGGCGAAAGGGAAGACCGGCCCATCCGGCAAAAGAGCGAGCACGGCGCCGGTGGCCGCGATTTGCGCCATCAGGCGCCAGGGGGCAGGAACCAGGAAGAGATCATCCAGCCAGGAGATGATCGCGAG
>JALUTE010000263.1 GCA_027058255.1 Methyloligella sp.
GGTGACCCCAACCTGCCGCCCTACGCCTTCTATCGCTGGAGCAAGGGCAAATACGCCCAGATCACCAACTGAGGCGTTCGGACCGCACATGATCGCAGCCCGCGCGGGATCGCCGCCCGCGCGGGCCTTTTGCTGCTTGGGCTTCCTGCTTGGGCTTCTTCGCGCTCCGCGCGCCGGCGCGCGTGCGCCGCTGGGTATGGTGTCGCGCCTTCCCTCGCCCTCCCGCGCGCGGCGATCGCGCACTAGGCGGACACCAGGCTCTCGGCGAGGCTCGTGAAGAAGGGGGCGCCATCCGTGCCGCCGAGCGCCGGATCGGCAAGGCGCTCGGGGTGCGGCATGAGGCCGAGAATGCGCCCGCGCGCGTCGGTGATGCCGGCGATGTTGCGGCAGGAGCCGTTGGGATTGGCCGCATCCGTCACCCGCCCCTCGCTGTCGCAATAGCGAAGCGCAACCCGCCCCTCGCCCTCGAGGCGGTCGAGGGTCGCCTCGTCGGCGAAATAGTTGCCGTCGTGATGGGCGATGGGAATGGTGATGACGGCACCGGCCGAAAAGCCGCTCGTGAACGGCGTGTCGGTGCGCTCGACACGAAGCGGGACGTCCCGGCAGATGAACTTGAGCGAGGCGTTGCGCATGAGAACGCCCGGCAGGAGCCCGGTCTCGGTCAGCATTTGAAAGCCATTGCAAATGCCGAGCACGGCGACGCCCGCCTTCGCCTTGGCCACCACGTCCCCCATGATGGGCGAGTGGGCGGCCATCGCCCCGCAGCGCAGATAGTCGCCATAGGAGAACCCGCCCGGCAGGACGATGAGATCGACATCCGGCACCGCGGCATCGCCATGCCAGATCATGAGCGGTGCCCGGCCCATGGCCGCCTCGAGCGCAACAGCCACGTCCCGATCGCAATTGGAGCCGGGAAAGACGATGACGGCGGCCTTCATGGCTTCACGACGCCTCCCGTCGCTCCGCTCCGCCCGCGTCCGCGGGGGGCGTCTCGCCACCCTCCAACGCCTCGTCCTCGAGCAGGATCCGATAATTCTCGATGACCATGTTGGCGAGCAGGGCCTCGCACATGCGCTCCACCTCGGCGCGCGCGCGCGCCGGGTCGCTCTCGGCGAGCTCCAGCTCGATGAACTTGCCCTGGCGCACGTGATCCACGCCGGCAAAGCCGAGCGCATGCAGGGCGTTCTGGATCGCCTTGCCCTGAGGATCGAGAACGCCGGTTTTCAGTGTGATGATCACATGCGCCTTCATGGGGCCTCTCCCGCTTGTCCGATCACCGGGGCGCGGCGCTCGGCTGCCGCCCAATGCCTTCCCGCGTCACTTGGAGCTGACCAGCCGCGGCCCCGAGGTCTTGGTCGGCCGGTTGTCCATGAGGATGCCGAGCCGGCGCGCCACCTCCCTGTAGGCGTCCAGGAGGCCGCCGAGGTCCTGGCGGAAACGATCCTTGTCCAGCTTCTCGTCCGTCTTGATGTCCCACAGCCGGCACGAGTCGGGGCTGATCTCATCGGCGAGCACGATGCGCATCATGTCGTTCTCGAACTGGCGGCCGAACTCGAGCTTGAAGTCGACGAGGCGGATGCCGACCCCGTAGAAGAGGCCGGAGAGATAATCGTTCACCCTGAGGGCCAGGGCCATCATCTCGTCGATCTCCTGCGGGTTCGCCCAGCCGAAGGCGGTGATGTGCTCCTCCGAGACCATGGGATCGTCCAGGGCATCGGCCTTGTAGTAGAACTCGATGATGGAGCGGGGCAGGGCCGTGCCCTCCTCGAGGCCGAGGCGCTTGGCGATGGAGCCGGCGGCGATATTGCGCACCACCACCTCGATGGGGATGATCTCCACCTCGCGGATGAGCTGCTCGCGCATATTGAGCCGGCGAATGAAATGGGTCGGCACCCCGATCTCGGCGAGCCGCTTGAACAGAAACTCGGAGATCCGGTTGTTCAGCACCCCCTTGCCCTCGATCACCTCATGCTTCTTGGCATTGAAGGCGGTGGCGTCGTCCTTGAAATGCTGGATGAGGGTGCCGGGCTCGGGCCCTTCATAGAGAATCTTGGCCTTGCCCTCGTAAATGCGACGCCTGCGGCTCATGGACCTCTTCCCCTGTCAAACCCGAATGGCCGACGCACGCCCTGGCGCCGTGCCCGGGGCGTGGTGCCGAAGGAGGTGTCGGGAACGCGCGGACGCGCCGCAACCGGCATGGTCGCCATGCATAGCCGGCGCGCAACCGTCCGAGATTCGCTCATACTTTGCCGCGACCCTAGCCCAAGCGGGGCGGCGAGACAATGGCGGGAAAAAAGCGTGCCCTGGGCAATCGCTCGAAGCCCCAAATCGCCTCTCTCTTCGTCATCGCCGTCCTCGGGCTTGACCCGGGGACCAGACCCGGCGATCCAGGGCCGCAACCTCCGGCTTGCCGCTCTGGATCACCCGGTCACGCCGGGTGATGACGTGAAGGAGAGCAGCGATTGCGCTATCCGTGCGTGCACGCGATGTGCCTCGGGCGTTCATGCGTACGCCGACGTCTTTCGAGCGATTGCCCAGGGCGCATGCCTTGCATGGGTGGCGCTATGCGGCCTTCCCATCGCCGAGGCCCGCCACCTTGAGGGCGAAGGCATAGGCGAAGGCGACCTCCTCGAGATGCGAGAAGCGCCCCGACGCGCCGGCATGGCCCGCCGCCATGTTGGTCTTGAGCAGGAGCAGATTGTCGTCCCTCTTCAGGGCGCGCAGCTTGGCCACCCATTTGGCCGGCTCCCAATAGGTGACCCGCGGATCCGTCAGCCCCGCCATGGCGAGAATGTGCGGATAGGCCTGTTCGCGCACATTGTCATAGGGCGAGTAGGAGGCGATGAGCCGGTAATCCGCGGCGCTCTCGATGGGGTTGCCCCATTCGGGCCATTCGGGCGGCGTCAGGGGCAGGCTCGCATCGAGCATGGTCGAGAGCACGTCCACGAAGGGCACCTCGGCGATGATGGCCTTGAAGAGGTCGGGCGCCCTGTTGGCCACCGCCCCCATCAGCATGCCGCCGGCCGAGCCGCCATGGGCGACGATGCGCCCGCGTGACGTGAACCCCTCGCGCGCGAGATGCTCGCCCACGGCGATGAAATCCTTGAAGGTGTTCGTCTTCTTCTCGTGTCGCCCCTCCCGATACCAGCGATAGCCCTTCTCCTTGCCGCCGCGCACATGGGCGATGGCATAGACGAAGCCCCGATCGACCAGGGAGAGGCGGTTGGTGGAGAAGGCGGCCGGAATGGCAATCCCATAAGCGCCATAGCCATAGAGGAGAAGGGGCGCGCTGCCGTCGAGCGCCGTACCCTTGCGGTAGAGCAGGGAGACGGGGACACGCTCGCCGTCCTCGGCGGGGGCCAAGATGCGGCGCGTGACATAGTCGGCCGGGTCGTGCCCGCTCGGCACCTCCTGGCGTTTGCGCAGCTCCCGCTCGCGGGTCTCCATGTCGTAGTCCCACACCTCCGCGGGGGTGGTCATGGAGGAATAGGTGAAGCGCAGCGTGGTGGTCTCGAACTCGTAGCCGGGCGAGAGGCCGAGCGAATAGGCCTCCTCGGGAAAGGCGATGACATGCTCTGCGCCATCGGCCCAGCGCCGGATGACGATGCGCGGAAGGCCGTCCTCGCGCTCGAGCCGGACCAGGTGCCCCGCGAAGGCGGTCATGGCGACGATGAGCCGGCCGGGCCTGTGCGGCTCGATCTGGCGCCAGTTCTCGCGGCCGGGGGCAGCAAGCGGCGCCTCCATGATGCGAAAATCCTCCGCATCGCCCGAATTGGTCCGGATGATGAGCCGGTCCCCCACATGCTCCACATCATATTCGTGCCCCGCCTCGCGTGCGGCGACGAGCATCGGCGCGGCCTCGGGGCGCTCGGCCGGCACGAGGCGCACCTCGCTGGTCTGATGCTCATGGGCGGAGATGACGATGTAGTCGCGACTCTGCGTGGTGCCGACGCCGACGAAGAAACCCGGGTCCTCCTCCCGGTAAACCAGAACATCCTCGTCCTGCGATGTGCCGAGCCGATGGCGGAAGACCGCATAGGGGCGGTGGTTCTCGTCGAGCTTGGTGTAGAACAGCGTTCGGCCATCGCGCGCCCAGGCCATGGAGGCGTTGGTGTCGGCGATGGTGTCCGCGAGCTCGCGGCCGCTCTCTGTCTCGCGAAAGCGTATGGCGTAGAACTCCGAGCCCTTGTCGTCCACCGCATAGGCGACGTGCCGGTGATCGGGACTGTGGGCGAAGGCGCCGAGGCTGAAATAGGCCAGCCCCTCGGCAAGCGCATTGCCATCCACGAGCACCTGCTCCTCGCCCTTGCCATGGCGGGGGCGCCGGCAGACGAGGGGATATTCTCCGCCGGCCACGAAGCTGGTGTAATAGGCCCACGGCCCGTCGGGAGCCGGCGGCGCGCTGTCATCCTCCTTGATCCGGCCCTTCATCTCCGCGAAGAGGTCTGCCTGCACCTCTTGCGTGTCGGCCATGACGGCCTCGGTATAGGCGTTCTCCGCCTCGAGATAGGCCCGGATGTCTGCGGGCAGCGTCTCGGGCGCGCGCATGACCTCCTGCCAGTTCTCGGCGCGAAGCCAGGCATAGTCGTCGCGCCGCTCGATGCCGTGATGGCGGGTGATCAGGGGGCGGGCCTCGGCCCGAGGTGGTGACGGCCATTCGGATGACATTGCGTCCATGCTGTCCCGTGTCGCTGTTTCCTGGTCGTCAAGCCGCCCTCGCGCATGTCGCGGATCAGCGGCCCTCCGGCTCGGCCGGCTCGAACCGGAGCGCAACGCCGTTCATGCAGTAGCGCAGCCCCGTCGGCTCCGGCCCGTCGGGGAACACGTGGCCGAGATGGGCATCGCATCGGGCGCAGCGCACCTCGGTGCGCACGCGAAAGAGGCTGCGGTCCTCGTGCTCGCTGAGCGCGTTGGCGTCGAGCGGGGCAAAGAAACTCGGCCAGCCGGTGCCGGAGTCGTATTTTGCCGCACTCGAGAACAGTGGCGCACCGCAACAGACGCAGCTATAGGTCCCTGCCCGCTTCTCGCCATTGTAGGGATGGCTGAAGGGGCGCTCGGTTCCATGGCGGCGCGTGACCTCATACTGCGCCGGGGTCAGCCGGCGGCGCCACTCGTCCGGTTCGAGCCGCACGCGGTCCTTGTCGTCCTCGCTGCTCAATGCCTCGTCTCCACTCTCGGCCCGGCGGGCTCGGCGCCGATGCTTGCGCGGGCCGTGCTAGCACCAATGGCCAATGCCCCGGCCCTCGCGGGGCGATTATGCATTTGCAATAGGTATGGTCCGTTCCGCCGGTAGGCAACCGGTTTTCTGATATAAATCGACGAGACCCAGGCGATGGCGTCAGAGGCGAGGCACGCGGAGTGGGGAAGAGGGAAGGGGGAGCACATGCCGTCAGGTCACGATCGTTCCGCGAACGCGGACCGTCAGGTCCGGAACGGACTGCCCGATGACGGGGCGTTCGACCATGGCGCCGGCGGCCCGCGCTCCAGCTTGCGCCGGCGTGCCCTGGCGGTTGCGGCCTTCCTCGCCGTGACCTTGAGCGGGGCCACGGTGGCGTTCGCCATCGAGCGCGGGGGGGCCTACCGCATCGACCTCGTCTCCAACCCGGTAGGATACGCTGCTCTCGCGATCTTCGTCATCGCCTACATCTTCGTCATGGTGGAGGAGTTCACCCATCTGCGCAAATCCAAGCCCGTGGTGCTGGCGGCGGGCGTCATCTGGGGGCTGATTGCGTGGATCTATGCGACACGCGGCCTTCCCCATGTCGCGGAAGTGGCCGTGCGGCACAACATTCTCGAATATGCCGAGCTGTTCCTCTTTCTGCTGGTGGCGATGACCTACATCAACGCCATGACCGAGCGCGGCGTGTTCGACGCCCTGCGGGCCTGGCTGGTGAGCCGCGGGTTCAGCTATCGCAAGCTCTTCTGGATGACGGGCCTCCTCGCCTTCTTCATATCGCCCATTGCGGACAATCTGACGACCGCGCTCCTGATGTGCGCGGTGGTGCTCGCCGTGGGGCGGGAGAGCCCGAAATTCGTGGCGCTCGCCTGCATCAACATCGTCGTCGCCGCCAATGCCGGCGGTGCGTTCAGCCCCTTCGGCGACATCACGACCCTGATGGTCTGGCAGAAGGGGCTCGTCTCCTTCTGGACCTTCTTCGCCCTCTTCGTGCCCGCGGCCGTGGACTATCTCGTGCCGGCGATGATCATGCATTTCTGGGTTCCGAACGCCCTCCCGGCCCCGTCGAGCGAAAAGCCTCGGGTGCGCACCGGCGCCTGGACCATCATCTTTCTCTTTCTCGCCACCATCGCCACGGCGGTGAGCTTTCACAACTATCTCGGACTGCCCCCCATGCTCGGCATGATGACCGGCCTCGCCTATCTCCAGTTCTACGGCTACTATCTCAAGAAGTTCGCCGATCGCGGCCCCCGCGGCACGAATGACGACAGCAGCCTTGGCAGCCCGATTGCCTTCGACGTGTTCGAGCGGGTCGCCCGCGCCGAGTGGGACACGCTGCTCTTCTTCTTCGGCGTGGTCCTTTCCGTGGGCGGCCTGGGGTTCATCGGCTATCTCGCGCTGCTGTCCCAGGTCATGTACGTCAACCTTGGCGCGACCGTCTCCAATGTCGCGGTCGGCGTCATCTCGGCCGTGGTCGACAACATCCCGGTCATGTTTGCGGTCCTTTCCATGAAGCCGGACATGTCGCTCGGCCAGTGGCTGCTCGTCACCCTGACGGCTGGCGTCGGCGGCAGCCTTTTGTCCATCGGCTCGGCAGCCGGTGTCGCCCTCATGGGACAGGCGCGCGGCATGTATACCTTCTTCTCGCATCTCAAGTGGACGCCTGTGATTGCGCTCGGCTATGCCGCGGCGATCCTTGCGCATATGTGGATCAACGCCGCCTATTTTTGACAGGGTGAGGCGAACGAACGTGCTACTCATGCGGGTAGAATCGGGGCGCGTGCCCTAGAAAACGATCGTCGTGAGGAATAATATACTCACATTTCCGGGGCTTATCGAAACACTTCCCATGTTTATGGCACAAGAGTCCTTGGGGCTTCCAAGGCGCTCGCGGTGCCTATCCTCTTGCCGAGGCGGTGCTTTCGTGCCGTGACTTGTGTGCGCAAGTCGAGTGCGACAACTTGGCACGTCAGCACCCGAAACGGCGAGTGGGACGCGCGCCAGTTCCGCCAAATGCGGGGGGATGTTCCGGTTCTCGAGAGGGGTCTTCTTCAACGCAGCCTATAAACTATTTTGACCTGAATGCCCCTAGCAATGGTCCCAGAGAAAAGGGTTTACTAACAACAGTGGGCTATTGTATTACGCGCCAAGAGTACACAGATACAGGTCGGGCATGTCGAGATGACAGCGCATGAGACCGAGCAGTCGGACGCCATGGTGCTATCCCAACTGTTCCAGACGAATGGAGGAGATCGCCTCGCGCTCGATGTCATGATGCTTTCGCGGCCGGCCGGGATGTGGCGACGTCATGGCGAGGAATACGCAGTTCCCGAGCGTGCAGAACGGTTATGGAGACCAAGCGATGAACGAGAAAGTTGAAAAGAACGAGTTGGTCGAACTGGCCGCCGATATCGTATCGGCCTATGTGAGCAACAACACGGTGGTGGCGAGCGATCTGCCCGCCCTGATCGGCGATGTCCACGACGCCCTGACCAAGGCGGCCGTGAAGGGGGCGCAGCCTCTGCGCGAGGAGCTGAAGCCGGCCGTTCCGATCAAGAAGTCGGTTCTGCCGGATCACATCATCTGCCTGGAGGATGGCAAGAAGTTCAAGTCGCTCAAGCGCCACCTCAGGACCCACTACAACATGTCGCCGGAGGAGTATCGGGAGAAGTGGGGCCTTCCCCACGACTATCCGATGGTCGCGCCGAACTATGCCGCGGCGCGTTCGGCCCTGGCGAAGAAGATGGGGCTGGGCCAGCGGCGCAGCAAGCGCTGATCGCTGCTCAAAGGACGACCGGGACAGGGCGGGCTGCCGGTCAGGTGCCCGCCCCGGGGAAAAGACGCCCGTGCGCCAAAAGGCGTGCGGGCGTTTGCCATGGGCGCCTTGACGCCAAGGCGGGATGGGGAATGAATCACACCCGCGCGCCGATGGCCTGGCCCGCAAGGCGCTGCGGCGCTGTCGTCAGATCCGCAACCGACAGCCGTCTGCAAGGAAACGGCGTTCCGTTCGCAGGTGTGACACATGGCTGACGTGGCCGAAAGGGTGGAGCAGGCGCTCGGCGCAAAGCTGCGCGCAGCCCGCCCGCTCGGGGTCGGTTTCGGCCTCGAGGGGCTGAGGGCGGTGCTCGCCGACGGGCGCGAGGTGGCGGTCAAAGCTGCACGGGATGGGCGGGAGGCCCATCTCGATCTCGAGGCGCGCATGCTCGAGGCCCTCGCCACCCAGTCCGACCTGCCCGTCCCCACCGTGGTCCACGCCGCCCCGGACCTTCTGGTGATGAGCTGGATCGACAATGATGGCGGGCCGATTGGCGCCTCGGTCCAGCGCCATGCGGCGGAGCTGCTGGCAGCCCTCCATGCCAGGCCCTTTGCGGCGTTCGGCTGGGACGAGGACACGCTCATCGGCCCGCTTCACCAGCCCAATCCGCGCATGGAGCGGTGGACGGCCTTCTTCCGCGACCATCGCCTCCTGCACATGGCCCGGGCCGCAGAGCGTGAGGGCCGGCTTCCGGCCGATCTCATGGCGCGCATCGAGCGCCTTGCGGCGCGCCTCGAGGACTATCTGCCCGAGCCCGACCATCCCGCATTGGTGCATGGGGACCTGTGGACCGGCAATGTACTGGTGAAGGGTGGGCGGATCGCGGGCTTCGTGGACCCCGCCATCTATTGCGCGCATCCGGAGATCGAGCTCGCCTTCACGACCATGTTCGGCACCTTCGGGCGCGCCTTTTTCGACGCCTATGAGGCGTTGAGCCCGCTCGAGCCCGGCTTTCACGAGACCCGCCTGGGGATCTACAACCTTTATCCGACCCTCGTGCATGTGCGCCTGTTCGGCGCGAGCTATCTCGCCCCCATTGCCCAGACGCTCTCGCGCCTCGGCCTCTAGAGCAGAGATGCGAACACAGGATACACGTCATTGCCGCGCGTGACGCGGCAATCCAGGACGGCATGCTCCGAGTTTGTTGCCCTGGAGCACCCGGTCCGATCCCCGGGTCGAGCCCGAGGAGGGCGATGACGGGTCGTCAAGCGCAAGCTTCGCATGTGTCTGGGCAACCAGCTTACCGTCGGGGGTCAGCTTTTCCCGGCTTCGCCCTGAACCTGCTCGAGGGCCACCTGCATCAGCTCGTCCATGGTGCGCCGGATCTGATGGTCGGATTGGTCGACACCCTTGGCGTCGAAATCGCCCCGGATCTTGCGGAACACGTCCTCCTCGCCCGGCTCCTCCAGATCGGCCTTCACCACGGTCCGCGCATAGGCTTCGGCCTCCTCGCCGGTAATGCCCATCTTTTCCGCGGCCCACAGTCCGAGCAGCTTGTTGCGCCGCGCCGTGGCCCTGAACCGGACCTCCTGATCATGCGCGAACTTCTTCTCGAAGCCCTTCTCCCGGTCGTCGAACGTGGTCATCTGGTCTCTCTCCAAGAAACGCCTGCCCGCAGCCCTTGCGCCCCGCCGCCGGCGCATGCACTCCACCGGCGGGGCGCAAGCTCCCGTGTCGAACCTCTTTCGCCGAGCCATAGCCCGGCCGTGGCGGCAAATCAACAGCAGGGCGCTCGAGACGGCGCCCGGCCTGCGGCGCGCGTTCAGCGGGACCGGACGTCAACCGCGCCCCAGCGTGTCGGCGGCGGAGCGCAGCCGCCCGTGCCCGCCGCCCACCGGCGAACATCCGCCTCGAGCCTGGTCGCGTCCGGCGCCTTCAGGCGGTAATTGGCGATCACCAGCGCCGTGCCTCCGGAAGCGGGCAGGAGCTTGACCTCGAAGGCCTTGAGGCCGAGCTTGCGCTTGGATTGGCCCTTCTCATAGAGGACGATCCGCGCATCGCCCCCCTCCGCTTCCGGCCGGGCATCGGCGCGATAGACGTGGCTGCGCGTGAGCCGCCCATCGGGGCCGAACCAGCAGCGCAACATGAACCGGCCGACCCGCGCATAATTGGCAATAGGCGTGCCTGGATAATCTTTGCTGCCTGCCGCCTGCAATGCGGCCGTGAGGCCGCTCGCACCGCCGCCACATCCCGCGAGCAACACCCCCGCCATCGCGATTGCGGCCGATATGCGCGCCTGTGCCATGCGGATCTCTCCTCCTGGCGCCTGCCGCGGCCTGTTGGATGGCACGCCGACGGCCTAATGGGCGCCGGTATCGTGCGGCCCTCGCGCCTGGGCGCCATTGGCGGCCTCGCCTGTCTCCTCCGGCGCGGGGGCGCCTGCCATGGCGCTCGCGCCCGCACCGTCGCGCGCGCGCGCCCTCCCTTCGCCTTCGTGACCGCCCGCAGCCTTCTCGGCCGTCTCGCGCCGTTGGAAGCGTCGCACGCTCCACGGAATGGCCGCGAGATAGATGAGGCTCGAGGCGGTGAGCGTCAGATAAGGATAGGTAACCAGAAGGGCAACAAAGAGGACCGCGAGCACGAAGACCGGCAGCACATAGTCGCGCGAGACCCGCTCGCCCCAGAGCTTGCCGGAAAAGGTCGGAATGCGGCTCACCATGAGGAAGGCGATGGCGAGGGTATAGAGCATGATGAGGCCCCAGATGCTCTTCACAACCGTGAGGCCCAACCCGTCGAGATAGAGCGGCAGCAGCACGAGAATGGCGGCGGCGGGCGCTGGAACCCCTTCGAAATAGGCCGATTGCCATTTTGGCCTGTCATCGTCCAGCGCCGCATTGAATCGGGCAAGCCGCAGGGCCGAGCAAAGGGCGAAGACGAGCACCACGATCCACCCGAGGCTGCGATGGGGCACGAGCGCCCAGGTGAAGACGACGATCGCCGGGGCGACGCCGAAATTGACGAAGTCGGCCAGGGAATCGAGCTCGGCGCCGAAGCGTGACGAGGCCTTGAGCAGGCGGGCGACGCGACCGTCCACGCCGTCGAGCAGGGCGGCGAGCACGACGAGCGCCAGCGCGATATCGTAGCGCCCCTCGATGGCCATGCGAATGGCCGTGAGGCCGGCGCAAAGCCCCAGCAATGTGAAGAAATTCGGCACCAGCACGCGGATCGGCACGCCGCGCTTTCCGATCCTGAGCCGACGGCCCCGCCGCTCGCGCTTTCCGTTGTCGCGCGGCGCGGTGTCCTTGGGGTCGAAAGGGGGGAAGATGCGGGTCATGACGCTGTCCTTGTCCGGCCGCCCTCGCGCATGTCTCGTCTGGTGAGGCGAGCGCGCCGCCGCCGCGCTCAGCTCGCCCTTGCCTCGCGTGCCCCCTCGTCGCTGGCCAGGTCCGCTATCACGGTCTCGCCGCCGATCGCCCGCTGGCCCACGGCGACCAGGCTGTCATGGCCGGGCGGCAGATAGATGTCCACCCGACTGCCGAAGCGAATGAGGCCGATGCGCTCGCCAATGCCGATTGTGTCGCCTTCCTCGACGAATGTCACGATCCGCCGCGCGATGAGCCCGGCAATCTGCACCACGGCAATGCGGGCGCCCGATGCGGTCTCGATGACGATGGCGCGCCGCTCGTTCTCCTCGCTCGCCTTGTCGAGCGCGGCGTTCAGAAAGGCCCCCGGCACGTAGAGCGAGCGCAGGATGCGCCCGGCTACCGGCGCCCGGTTGATATGCACGTCGAGCACCGACAGGAACACCGAGACCCGCACCCGCGGCGCATCGCCGAGATCATCGGCGAGCTCGGATGGCGGGCTCACCGTGTCGATGCCGGAGACGAGGCCGTCGGCGGCGCTCACGACCAGCCCCTCGCGCAGCGGCGTCACCCGCTCCGGATCGCGGAAGAAATAGGCGATGAAGGCGGTAAGCCCCGCGCCGATCCAGCCGAGCGGCGCCGCAATGAGGAAGAGGATGAGCGTGATGATGGCGGCCAGAGCCACGAATTTGTGCCCGTCCCGGTGGATGGGCACGAACACGCTCGCGATGGTCTCGATCAGATTGCTGCGGTCCGACACGTCTGCTCTCCCCGCTGCTCGAAAATGGGTGCCGGGCTTGTGCCACGGATCGGCCGCGCTGGGAAGGGGGGCAGGGCGGCGG
>JALUTE010000264.1 GCA_027058255.1 Methyloligella sp.
CACACGACGGGATGGAGGCTAGGCCATGAAACCCAATGCCATGAAAGCAAAGCTCCTTGCGGGCGAGCCGGCGCTCGGCTGCTCGGTGATGATTCCGAGCCCGCATGTGGTCGAGATGCTCGGGGCGCTCGGCTTCGACTGGGTGCTGATCGACTGCGAGCATGGAACGATCTCGCTGGAGAGCGTGGAGCTGATGGCCATGGCCGCCGATGCGGCCGGCATCACCGCCATCGCCCGCCCGCCGACCAACCGGCACGAGGACATCTCGCGCATGATGGACCGCGGCGTCGGGGGCGTGCAGGTGCCGCATGTGAACACCGCCGAGGATGCCCGCCGGGCCGTGAGCGCGGTGCGTTTCGGCCCCGGCGCGCTCAGGGGGCTGGCGGCGGGCACGCGTGCGGAATCCTATGGATACGGGCCGGGCGGGCAGGCGGCCTTCGCCGAGGCGAGCAATGCCGAGAGCCTGGTGATCGTTCAGCTCGAGCATGAGGAGGCGATCCGCAATGCGGACGCCATCATCGCGGTCGAAGGGGTGGACGTGTTCTTCATCGGCCCCTCCGATCTCTCCCAGTCCATGGGTCATCCGGGCGAGCCGGGCGCGGCACCGGTGCGCGCGGCCATCGAGGCGACGCTGGCGAAAATCCGGGCTGCGGGTCGGATCGCGGGCCATCCGGCGAGCGCCGGCACCGTGCAGGGCGTCATCGAGGCGGGGGCGCTCTACATCTATACCCACGTGCCGCGCCTCCTCGAGGCTGGCGCAAAAGGGTTCCTGAATGCCGCCAGGCCGGCGTGAAGGGGTGCCTTGAGCCTGCCCAAGGAGCCGGCGCATCGCGCTCTCGGCGTTAGAACCATATTCCAAGACCGTTGGTCTTTGCCGATTGGGCAAGGGTGCACTATCCTTTCCCCGGCTCGGCATGGGGCGGACGTATAGTCCCGGGGGCA
The DNA here is from genome assembly GCA_027058255.1 of Methyloligella sp. Taxonomy (GTDB): domain Bacteria; phylum Pseudomonadota; class Alphaproteobacteria; order Rhizobiales; family JALUTE01; genus JALUTE01. Next base: position 943 of record JALUTE010000264.1, read on the forward strand.
ATGGCGAGCGAGGGTGGCGCCGCTGGCGAGGAGTTCGATGGACATTCAAGACATGCGCATTTTCGCGCGCGTGGCAGCGATCCAGAACCTGTCGGCCGTGGGGGCCGAGCTGGGGCTGACGCCGGGAACCATCTCCAAGCGGTTGCAGGCTCTCGAGGACGATCTGGGCGTGCGGCTGTTCGATCGGACCACCCGCTCGATCCACATCACCGACGAGGGGCGGATCTTCCTCGAGCATGTCGAGCGGATCCTGCGCAATATCGACGAGGCAAAGGCGGCCGTCGGCGACAAGGTGGCCCGGCCCAAGGGGCATCTGCACGTCTCGGCACCGGCGAGCCTCGCCCAGCTCTATATCGCACCCGCCATCTGCACCTTTCTGCGCCGCTATCCCGAGATCTCCGTGCGCATCGATCTTTCCGACCGGATCGTCAATCTGCACGATCAGGGCTATGACGTGGCCATTCGCACGGGCGCGCTGTCGGATTCCGCCCTCATCGCCAAGCGGCTCGCGCCGGATCGCCACGTGGTGGTGGCGGCGCCCTCCTATCTCGAGGAGCACGGCACGCCGGAGACACCCGAGGCGCTTGCGGATCACGATTGCCTGATCCTGGGCGACGCGTGGCAATGGTCGTTCTCGAAGGGCTTCGAGCAGTTCTCGGTGCGTGTGGGGGGACCGCTGCGCTCCAATAGCGGCGATCTTCTGCGCCTGGCAGCCATCGAGGGGCAGGGGATCATCCGCTCCTCCGAGCTCCGGGTGCGGCGGGACATCGAGGCGGGTGCGCTGGTGCGTCTTCTTCCCGACTATGAGGTGACGGCGCGGGCGGCGATCTGGGCCGTCTATCCCTCGGCCAAGCACGTTCTGCCGAAGCTGCGCGTGTTTCTCGATTTCCTGGCCGAGTGGTTCCGCGAGGTGGCCGTGGCCGAGGAGGAGGCAGGCACGGGACGCGAGGTCGCGGGGCGCAAGGCTGTGGGACGCGCGACCGGGGGAGGCAATGCGAAGAAAGGGCCGGGCCTCTCCGACAAGGGCAAGGGGGCGAAGGACGAGCGGCGCGCGACTTCGAGAGCGGTCTCCCGCGCCGACACGCCTTCCAGCAACATGGCCTGACGGCGATCTCGATGGCGGGTCGTGTCTCAGTTTGAATCTTTGGGCGCGCCATCCCATTCGCGTCTCCCGCGCTTGACGCGGCAATCCAGGGCGGCAAGCTCGGAGGTTGTGGCCCTGGATCGCCGGGTCTGGGCCCGGCGATGACGAAAAGAGAGGCGATCGGGGCTTCAAGCGATTGCCTCGAAACTGAGACACGACTAGAGGGCGGAGCGCCTTGACACCGTATCGCGGTACGGCGTTTAGCGTCCCTCGCCATCCGCAATGCCGGCGGGCTCGCCGGTGTCGGGCACGCAAAGGCCGGATGATCGAGCGCCAGGACATGAAACATGCTGATCGGTGAGTTGGCGCGGGCCGCCCATGTCGGGGTGGAGACGGTTCGCTTCTACGAGCGCAAGGGTCTCATTCGCCAGCCGCCGCGTCCCCTGCATGGCGGCTATCGCGATTATGGTGAAGAGCTGGTCGGACGCATCCGCTTCATTCGCGAGGCGCAGCAGCTCGGTTTCTCCCTTGCAGAGATCAAGGAGCTGCTTGCGCTGGAGAGCGATGCGAGCGCGGATTGCGGTGCGGTCCGCCGGCGGGCGGAGGCCAAGCGCCAAGAGGTGGAGGAGAAGATCCGGCGGCTGGAGCGCATTCGCGCATCGCTGAGCGCGCTCATCGAGGCCTGTCCGGGGCAAGGGTCGCTGGAGTTGTGCACCATCATGGAGACGCTGTCGGGCAATGGCGACGAGACGCAACCTGCGCGCCGGCGCCGAAAGGGGCGTTCCGGCGGCAAGGCGCGCGCGAACGGGAAAGGCCGGTGAGATGGGATTTCAGGTGCGGCTCGTCTCAAGGCTCGGTCTGGCCATAGCGATGGCGGCGATGGAGACGGCCTTGGCCAAGGCCGCGCCAATCACGACCAATACGGCGCTTCCGGTGGGAAAGGGCGAGTTCGTGGCGCGGGAGCAGGTGGTCGTGAACCGGTCGGGGGACGACCCGAGCGGCAAGGCCCGCAAGCACAGGGTGGCGGTCTCAGCCTCGGCTCTGGGCTATGGCGTGAGCTCCGATATCGCGATCTTCGCGCTGCTGCCCGTGGTGCACAAGCGGCTCTCCTTGACGACATCCACGGGAGGCCGCGTGGTGCGCCAGGCCGGTGGCGCGGGCGATGCGCGCCTGTTTGCTCGCTACACGATCTGGCAGAGGAACATGCCGGGCCAAACGGTGCGACTCGCGCCCTTCGCAGGCGTGGAAGCGCCGACCGGCGCACATGACCGGCGCGATGGGCTCGGCCGGCTGCCGGCGTCCGTTCAGCCGGGCTCGGGGTCGTGGGACCCGTTCGGCGGCGTCATCTTCACATGGCAGACACGGGATTTCGAGCTCGATCTGCAGGCGCTCTACCAGGACAATACCGAGGCGGCGGGCTTTGCGTTCGGCGATGTGACCCGGCTCGAGGCCTCGCTCCAGGTCCGCCTCTGGCCCATGGCGCTCACCGATGCGACCACGGCCTACATCTATGGCGTGAGCGAACTCAATTACATCTCCAGGGACAGGAACCGGGTGAATGGCGTCGCCGATCCCAATTCGGGCGGCGAGACGCTCTGGGGCGTTCTGGGCCTGCAATATGTGACGGTGCGCTCGATCATCGAGGCGGCGGTGCAGGTGCCCCTGATGCAGGACCTCAATGGCACGGCGCTCGAGCGGGAGGTCATCACCCGCGCCAGCCTGCGCGTGAACTTCTGAGCTCGAATCGGGGGGCCTCGTGATCAGAATCATTGGGAAGGTGCTCGCCTGGCTCGTGGCGGTCGCGCTCCTGCTGGCGGTGATCGGCTGGTTTGCTTTCGTGCCCTCGGCGCGGGAAGCGCCCTATCGGTTCGTGAAGGCGTGGGGCAGCAAGGGGGGCGCCCCCGGCCAGTTCTCCGATCCCACGGGAATCGCGGTGAGCGATGGCGAGGTGTTCGTGGCGGATGCGCGCAACGGGCGGATTCAGGTGTTCGATCGGGAGGGGCGTTTCCTGCGCGCCTTCGGCAAGACGGGCGAGGGGCCGGGCGCGCTCGGGCGGCCCATGAACCTCGAGATCCATGAGGGCCAGCTCCTCGTGCCGGAATACATG
>JALUTE010000265.1 GCA_027058255.1 Methyloligella sp.
CCCTGGCACGGCTGGTCAAGGGGCGGCGGGTGACATGCCGGGTGCGGGGTGCCGATGCGGCGGGCAGAGGGCTCGGCGTATGCTGGGTGGGGGGATTGGACCTTGCCGCGACGCTGCTGCGTGGTGGCCTGGGCTGGGCGCGCGGGCAGGAGACTATCTCCGGCGAGGACTATGGCGCCATCGAACGCGAGGCCCGCAAGCAGCGCATCGGCATATGGCGGGGCAAGCCCCTGCCGCCCTGGACCTATCGGGAGGAGGCGTGGCAGGCGGCCCGCACGCGGGCGCCCGAAGGTTGCGCCATCAAGGGCCATGTCTCGGCGCGCGGGCGGTTTTATGTTCCGCCATGGTCTCCCGCCTATGGGCGTGTGCGTGTCCGGGAAAGGAGGGGCGGGCGCTGGTTCTGCAGCGAGCGGGAGGCGCTCGCCGCCGGATGGCGGCCGCATCCATGGAAATGATGCACCGACGGCGCGCGGTGCGCCGCCTCGTCGGGACATGGGGCCTCAGGGCGTGACGATCACCTTGCCCGTCATGCCCTCCTCCTTGCCGTGGGGGCCGCATAGATAGGGGTACTCGCCGGGCGGCACGTCGTAGGTGATCTCCCAGCTCTCCTCGGGAAAGAGGCGATCGGATTCCTCCTTGCCCGCCTCCTTCAGCCAGACGCTGTGGCTGGTGCGCTTGTCGACATTCACCCAGCGCACGGTGGTGCCGCGCTTCACGGTCAGCACGGTCGGGCAGAAGGTGTATTTGTACATCGTCACGATGACCACCGGCTCGGCCGAGGAGGGCTTGCCGAAGAGCTCCTGATAGCGCTTCTCCGCCTTGGCGCAGATTCTCTCTCTCTCCGCCTCGTCGCTGGTGGCGAAGGTCGGACCGGGGGACAGAGCGGCGCCGAGGACGAGAGCCAGGGTGAGAAGAGGAGGAGCGAGCCTGTGCACAACGATCGATCGTCTCATCGGGGCATCCTCTTTTCTTGCAGAAGGGTGCTATCGGCACTGTGTGCCCTGATAGCGCATCCTTCGGTCAATCTGAAGGCGCGATGCTCTCCCGAGGGGCTTCGTTTCTCCCATCACCTCTTCACGACATTGATCTCCGCCTTGGGGTCGTCGAGGGCCAGGCGAAACTCGAGCGAGACATGGTGGAAACGCGCGCTCGTGTAGTCGTCGTGGATCGCGAAGCCGACCGTATAGGTCTTGCCTGGCTCTATGGAGACGTCGCCGGGCTTGTCCGATTTGAGGGGCCGGGCGAGCACGACCGTCCACCTGTCGCCGTCGCGCCCCCCGGAGGCGCGGAGCGGCACGCCACCCTTCATGACCCGCTCGGCGAGGACATGGCCATTTTGCGCGGGCTCGCCGGAGCGCCAGCGCAGGAGATCCATGAACGTGCCCGCCTTGAAGAGCGCGTCCAGCTCCTCCTGCGCCTTGAGCTTGCTCCAGCCGCCACGCTTCTTGCCGCGCCGACCCTTGATCTCCATGCGGGTGCGCGATTCGGCCAGATATTTAGTGATGCCCGCGTCGACATCGAGCCGGCCCGCGACATCGCCCGCCGCCGCTATGGCGGCCGCGTCCGGGTGGTGGGGCATGGTGCGCGCATCGTGATGGCAGGTGACCCAGCAACCGGCCTGCTCCACCTTGTCGATGCCATTGCCCGCAATCATCATGGCGAGCTTCACCTCGTTCTCGGGGTCCATCTTGCCGCCCTTCACGAAGGGGGCGGGGGTGTGTGGCGCCGCCGGCCATCGAAAGCGCATGAAGAGGGTCTTGCCATCGTGCGCCGCCTGCACCTGCATGGTGATGGCGGCCCGCTTTCCGGGGATGGGCGTCGGCTCGACCTTCTTGCCCGAGACGATCTTCGCGCCCATGTCGGCCACTTCCTTGGCATGGCACTCCGCGCAGCGGTCGCCGATCTTGAGGAAGGCACGGGCGCCGCCATGGTCCTTGCCGGTCTGGACCCATTCATAGGAGGCCTGGCCCGGATAGAACAGCGTGATGGTCTTGGCCTCGATGCCCGACCAATCGATGCCCATGGTGCTCGCCGCGCGTGCGGTCTTGGACGGTGCGTCCCCTGCCTTGCCCGATGGCCGGGCTCGCGAAGCGCCGGCCTTCGCGGCCGCCACCGCCTTGATGACCGCCTGCTCGATTCGCGCCTTGATTCGCGCCTCCTCGGCCTCGGCCTTCGCCTTGGCCTTGGCCGCCCGCTCGGCCTCCTCGGCCTCGGCCCGCTTCAGCCCGTCGAGGAACATTTTCGGTACCGCGCGGACATAGGCCGGATCGGGCTTCTCAAGCGCCTCGAGCTCCTCCTCGGACAATTGGTCGCGCACATTCTTGTGGGCGATGCCCTTGTGGCAGTCGATGCAGGTCTGGCCGGTCTGGAAAGCGTTCAAGTGCTGCTTGCGCGCGCGCGGGCGCTGATGCATCGGGTCCATGGAATGGAAATCATGGCAGTTGCGGCACTCGCGGCTGTCCGTGGCCTTCATCGCGGCCCATACCCTTTTCGCCAGTTCCAGACGCTTGGCCTCGAACTTCTCCTTGGTGTCGATCGAGCCGGTGAGCTTGTAGTAGAGCTCGCGCGTCGCCTGGATCTTGCGCACAAACTTGTGTACCCAGGGATCGGGGACATGGCAGTCCGAGCATATCGCTCGAACACCGGTGCGGTTCTGATAGTGGATGGTGCTCTTGTACTCTTGAAAGACGGTGTCCCGCATCTCATGGCAGGAGATGCAGAAGGAGAGCGTATTGGTGGCCTCCATGGCGGTGTTGAAGCCACCCCAGAAGATGATCCCGAGGACGAAGAAGACGGCACCACCCAGGAGGGGAACGCCCCAGAGCGTCCATCGTCTCCAGTCGCGACGGCTGCGGCTCGATCGCATGTCGTTCTCATTGGGGGATGACGTTCCGACCGGCATGGGATCGCCTCCTCGAAGATGCCCGGGCGATTGGCTCGGCAGGCTGCACGCATCTCTCTGATTGATTGACTCTGGTCGATTGGCTCAGAGGGAAACTGGCAACGGGACAGCTCGCGGCCAAAGCTGGCCGCCCCGCGCTATTGGTGGAAGACGGCGGGCGAGAGGGACGAGGACCTCCGCCCGCCGCCGGCCGGCTCGATCACGTGACGTGATTGACCCGGTTGTAGACGTTGAACTTGCCGGTCGGCGTGGTCAGGCCCTTGATGCGCGTCTTCTCCTTGAGGGTCTTGGCATCATAGACCACGATCTCGCCGGTGGCCTTCTTGTTCTCCTTGCGGTTCCACACGGAGACCCAGAACTCGCTGCCGTCAGCGTTGAACTCGATATGGACGGCGACCTTGCCCGGATCCTCGGTGACGCGGATGGTCTTGACGATCTTGCGCGTGCTCTTGTCGAGGACCTGGATCGACTGCTGCACCTCGGGCTCGGGATGCTTGGTCTGATCCGCGATCACATAGGGTGAGTTCGGGTGGGTGCGGATGAACACGCCCGGCCCGTCGGTCTCAACCGAGTAGCACACCTTCCAGGCCTGGTCCGGATGGCCGGCCGGGTCGTTGCCCCAGGTCGTGATCTTGCCCTCGCCGAGATAGACCGTGCCGCCCACGGGGCCGCATTTTTGGTCGACCCAGTTGGCGCCGGGCCCCGGATGAGGCTTCTTGCCGACCGGGATGATCGCCTCGAGCTTGCGATCCTTGGTGTCGATCACGACCATCTTGTTGGACGCATTGGCCGCGATCTGGAAGTACCGCCCCGTCGGATCGAAAAAGCCGTCATGCAGATACTTGGCGCTATCGATCTTGACGATGTCGAGGTTATTTAGGTCGGAGTAGTCCACCTGCCACATCTGGCCGAGCTCCTTGGCCGAGATGAGGAAGGTCGGAGCGTTCGGCGTGGTGTAGACCGCGGCGACGCGCGACTCGTTGACGAACTCGCCATCCACGTTCACGCCCCGCGTCGAGACGACCTTGAGCGGCATCATCGTCTTGGCATCGACGATGACGAAATGGGGCGGCCAGTAGCCACCGCCGACGACGTATTTGCCATCGCCCGAGACGGTGACGTCGCGGGCGTCATAGGCGATCTGGGTCTCGGCGACCAGCATCTTGCCGGGCTTCTGCCACAGGTCGATCTTGTTCAGCTTGCCATCGCGGCCCATGGTGTACCAGAAGCGCCCGACATCCTTGGCATTCTGGACGTTGTGGTGCTCGGTCGCCTTGATGACATGCACCGCATAGCCGGTGTTGATATGGGTGACGATCTTCTTGGTGTCGCCGTCGATGATGGCGACCTTTCCGGCGTCACGCTCGATGACCACGAAGAAGTTCTGCCAGTTCAGCCCGTGCAGCGGCTTGGAGGGATAATCCTCGGGCTTCACATAGACCTTGGTGCGCTTGCGCATCATCGCCAGCGACATCTCCGGTGGAACCGGCGGCTCCATCTGGATGTAGGTCGCCAAGAGCGATATCTCCTCCTTGGTGAAGATATCGTCGAAGTTGTTCATGCCGCCCTCGGTGCCGAGCGTGATGATCTTCTCGAGGCGTTTCTGTCCGAGCTTGCGCGTCGCTTTGGGCTCGAGATTCTTACCCGTGGCACCTTTGCGCAGCACGCCGTGACATCCTGCGCAGCGTTGGAAGTAGAGGGTCTTGGCCTTCTCGAAGGCCTCCGGGGAAAGGGTCGGCTCCTCGGCCGCCGCGATTGTCGTCGCGCCACCGACCAGGGCGGCACTCATCGCCAGCCCCAGCACCGAGCCGCTGAGCACAAATCTCTTCATGGCGGGTCCCCTTGCTTAGGATGTGAATGACCCGGGCACTCTAAGACCCAGCTCGCGACCGCCACCTTGACATTGGTCAAGCGCCAGGCCAGGCCTTTTTCTCATCTTGAGCAGGATGGTGGACTGGGGGGTAATGCGATCGAGAGCGGTGCGGGGCGGTAAGCAGGGGAGAGCGAGATGAACAGGGAGTCCAGGGGGGCGCAATCAGGCGATCCGGAAAACGGTTGGGGCACGCAAATGGAGCGCATTCCCCTTCTCACGGTGGGGTTTCGCCCCTTCTTCCTCGCGGCCGGCCTTTACGCCGCCCTGCCCATGATCGCCTGGCTGGCCTGGATCGCCATCCATGAGGCCGGCGGCATGGTCGTCGCGACCACCATCTCCATGCCCCCGCATGTCTGGCATGCCCATGAGATGGTGTTCGGCTTCGCCTCGGCCGCCATGGCGGGTTTTCTGCTCACCGCCGTGCCCAACTGGACCGGCGCGCCGCGCCTCAAGGGGCGCGCGCTCGCCGCCCTCGTCGCATTGTGGGCGGCAGGGCGGCTCGCCATGTGGGTCTCGGCCTGGACGCCCGCCCTCGTGGTGGCGGCGGTGGATCTGGCGTTTCTGCCGGTGCTCGGCATCGTGCTGGCCCGCCAGCTTGCGCGCGACCCGGCGCCGCGCAATGTGGTGCTTCTGTCCTTGCTGGCCGTGCTTGCGGGCGCCAACCTCGTCTTTCACCTCGACCGGCTGGGGCTGGTCGACGGCATCGCGGCCATGGCGGCGCGCATCGGGCTTCTCACCTTCGCCTTGCTCATCGCCATGATCGGCGGCCGGGTGGTCCCCAATTTCACACGCAACGCCCTGATGCGGCGCGGGCTCACCGATGATGCCGTTCTGCCGAGGAGCTTCGCGCCTCTCAATGCCGCGGCCATCGGTGGGGTTGCCCTTTATCTGCTCGCCAGCATGATCGCCGCCCCCGCCATGCTGCTCGGGCTGCTCGCCCTTGCCGCAGCGCTCGCAAATGGCGCCCGGATGTGGTTCTGGCAAGGTGCCCGCACCCTTGACGAGCCGATCGTCTGGGTCCTGCATCTCGCCTATGGCTGGTTGGCGTTCGGCTTCGCCCTGGCGGCGATCGCGCATCTCACGGGGGCGATCGGCGTGATCGCGTCCATGCATGCCCTGGGCACGGGCGCCGTGGGCACCATGACGCTTGCCATCATGACCCGGGCCGCCCTGGGCCATACGGGCCGGCCTCTGGTGACGCCGCGCCCGGTGGTGCTGGCCTATGGGCTGGTCTCGCTCGCCGGGCTGTTGCGCGCGCTCGGCCCCGACCTCGCACCGGCTCTCTATAACGACATGTTGCTGGCGGCGGGCACCGCCTGGACCCTCGCCTTCGCGCTCTTCTCGGTGGTTTATTATCCCATCCTGACCGGCCCGCGCGTGCCGCCGCGTCGGCCCCGGCCGTCGGACTGACACCCCCCATGGCCCGGCAATGGCGCGCCGGTCGCGCACCTGCCCCGCTTCGCGCGGCATGGCTGGCGTCATGTCGCAGGCCCGCGCGCGCCGATCCCCGGCGGCCTTAACAAAAGTCAAGGAGCCCCATGCCGTCTCGCGGCTGAATGGTCCCATTGCGAATGGGCGTGACATGGATGCCGACGGCTTTCGGCAAGGGGAGACGAGAGAGAACAGCCATGTGGGACGTTCTTACGAAATCGGCCGCCAGAAACATATTCTATGGAGGATCCCTGGTTTTTCTTCTGATCCTCGTGGGCCTGACGGCGCAGAGCCACAACTATGTCGTCAATGTCTCGACCGACAAGGCCGGGCTGACCGACTCGGTGGTGCGGGGCAAGCGGCTGTGGGAGAAGCACACCTGCATCAACTGCCACACCATTCTGGGGGAGGGCGCCTATTACGCTCCCGAGCTCGGCAATGTGTGGATCCGCTATGGCGGCAAGGAGGACCCCCAGGGCGCGCGCGAGGCGCTCAAGGCGTGGATGCGCTCCCAGCCGACCGGGATTGCGGGGCGCCGGCAGATGCCCCAGTTCAATCTCACCGACAAGGAGCTCGACGATCTGATCAATTTCCTCGCATGGGTGAGCCGGATCGATACCCAGGGCTGGCCGCCCAACAAGGCGGGCTGAGGGCCCGGGCGAGCGCTGTCACACGCCGGACTGCGCCCATGGAGCCGCATTCGCGAGCCGGGCGAGGCCGCGGCACACGAGGTCGGTGATGCGACCGCCCGCAATCCAAGGGATGGTGAGGACCGTCATGAAATACCAGACTCAGAAAATCGCATTCGCCTATTTCGCCGTGGCGATGGCATTGTTCGCCGTGCAGGTCTTGGGCGGGTTCATTGCAGCCTATGTCTATGTGAATCCCAACTTCCTGTCCGAGCTCGTGCCGTTCAACATTCTGCGCATGCTGCACACCAACTCCCTGGTGGTGTGGCTGCTCCTGGGCTTTTTCGGTGCGGCCTACTATCTCATCCCCGAGGAGGCGGAGCGCGAGATCGAGAGCCCGATGCTGGCCTATCTCCAGCTCCTGATCCTGGTGATCGGCACCGCCGGTGTGGTGGTGACCTATCTGTTCGACCTCTTCCCCGGCAATCCGGTGCTCGGCAAGGAGGGGCGCGAGTTCCTCGAGCAGCCGCTCTGGGTGAAGCTCGGCATCGTCGTGGCTGCGCTCATCTTCCTCTACAACGTCACCATGACGGTGCTCAAAGGGCGCAAGACGGCCATCACCAACGTGCTGTTGCTCGGCCTGTGGGGCATCGCGATATTCTTCCTGTTCTCCCTCTACAATCCGGGCAACCTGTCCGTCGACAAGATGTATTGGTGGTACGTTGTCCACATCTGGGTGGAGGGCGTGTGGGAGCTGGTGATGGCCGCCGTGCTCGCCTTCCTGCTGCTCAAGCTCACCGGCGTCGACCGCGAGGTGATCGAGAAGTGGCTCTATGCCATTGTGGCGCTCTCCCTGTTCACGGGCCTTCTTGGCACCGGGCACCACTATTACTGGATCGGAACCCCCGGCTATTGGCAGTGGGTCGGCTCCATCTTCTCGAGCCTCGAGGTGCTGCCCTTCTTCGCCATGGTGCTGTTCAGCTTCTCCATGGTCTGGAAGCGCCGGCGGGAGCATCCGAACAATGCGGCCCTGCTGTGGAGCCTGGGCTGTGCGGTGCTGGCCTTCTTCGGCGCCGGCGTGTGGGGCTTCATGCACACGCTGCATCCCATCAATTTCTACACCCACGGGACGCAGATCACCGCCGCGCACGGGCATCTCGCCTTCTTCGGGGCCTATGTGTCGCTCAATCTCGCGGTCATCACCTACGCCATGCCGCATCTCCTGGGCCGCGAGCCCTACAACCAGGTGCTGAACATGGTGAGCTTCTGGGTGATGGCGAGCGGCATGGCGTTCATGACCTTCGTGCTCACCTTCGCGGGGGTCGTTCAGACCCATCTCCAGCGGGTCCAGGGCGAGAACTACATGGATGTTCAGGACCAGCTCGGCCTGTTCTATGAGATGCGTCTGGCGGCCGGTGCCGTGGTGGTGATCGCGGTGCTGATCTACCTCTATTCGATCTTCGTGCCGCGCAAGGGCGAGCTGATCAAGCGGCCCGATACCGCGCCCACGCCGGCCGAGTAGCGGGAAGGGGCAGGCGATGACACAGGCCCTTCAGACGAACGGGCGGGCGGCCATGGGCCATGCATCGGGCGGTGCGACCGACGAGGGGGCGCGCGGCGCGGCACCCGCCTCCCGGCAGGACGTTCCCTACTATCGCACAGTGGCGAACGAGTGCGCGGTCTTTGAGACGGCGCACCGCCTGCGCCTTCCGCTCCTGCTCAAGGGGCCGACGGGCTGCGGCAAGACCCGCTTCGTCGCCCATATGGCGGCCAGGCTCGGCCGCCCCCTCTTCACCGTCGCCTGCCACGACGATCTGACGGCGGCCGATCTCACGGGGCGCTATCTGCTCAAGGGCGGGCAGACCGAATGGTTCGACGGGCCCTTGACGCGGGCGGTGCGGATGGGCGGCATATGCTATCTCGACGAGATCGTGGAGGCCCGCAAGGACGTCACTGTCATCCTGCATCCGCTCACCGACGACCGGCGCATTCTCCCCCTCGAGCGCACGGGCGAGACGCTCGAGGCGCCGGACGACTTCATGCTCGTGGTCTCCTACAATCCGGGCTATCAGAACATTCTGAAATCGCTGAAGCCCTCGACCCGCCAGCGCTTCCTCGCCCTGGAGTTCGATTTCCCGCCGCCCGAGGTGGAGGCGGAGATCGTGGCGGCCGAGAGCGGCCTCGAGCTCGAGCGCTGCAAGCCGCTGGTGCAGCTCGCCCGCCGCCTGCGCACGCTGGAGGGGCAGGACCTGGAGGAGGTCGTCTCGACCCGCCTGCTGGTCTATTGCGCGAGCCTCATTGCCGCCGGCATGGCCTGGGACCTTGCGGTGCGCGCCGCCATCGTCGAGCCACTTACCGACGATGCGGACGTCAAGCAGGGGCTCGTGGACGTGGTGGACGCGGTGCTCGGCTGACCGCGGCGCCCAGCCCTGCGGGAGCTCAGGAGCCCATGCACTTTCACAGCCTGTTCGAGCCCGAGGAGGTGGTCGGCCATTGGTGGCACCGGCTCGTCGGCGAGCGCGAGAGCGTGCCCCGCTTTCCGGACGCCGCCATGTCCTTCGCCGAGGTCGAGAATGCCCTGCGCGTGTTCTTCCATGCTCTCGGTGGAGGCCATGGCGTGGAGATCAAGCCGGCCATGGCCACGGCTTCCGGCCACCGCTTGTCGCTCTGGTCGCGCCTCGGCCGCGCTGGCGAGCGCGTCGCCCGCGCCCGCTATGACGGCGACCGCTTCCTGCTGCCCGATCGGATCGACGCCTTTCCGGAGCGTGAGCTCAATCGCAGGCTCTATTTCTGGCTCGCCGCCTGGGCGACGGTGGCCGGCGAGGCGCCTCCTGCGCCCCTGGACGATCCGCTCCGCGACGATCTCCTGCGCCTCGCGCACGCGCTGCGCGCCACGCGCATCGTGCTCGCCCGCTATCCGGGGCTCGGCAAGCATTGGGATCGGCTGGCCCGCGCCGCCCGCACACTCCGCCCCGAGCGCCGGCTGCCGCCCACCGAAGAGGCCATGGAGCAGGCGATCCGGGCGCTTCTGGGCGATGCGAAGGCTGCGAGCCCCTGGCTTGAGGCCATCACCGCGCTCGCCGAGAGCGGTGCCGGGGGCGCGGGCGCGAGCGCGGCGCTCGGCGCGATCCGGGCCCCGAAGGGCTACAGGCCGCACTTTCCGGTGCCGCTCTGGGGCGAGGTCTCGCCTCTACCGGCGCGCGAGCGCTCGGCCTCCGGTGGCGAGGGCGAGGAGCGAGGCGGCGGCGGTCGCGGCGCGGAGGACGAGCGGGTGCGCCGGGCCAGGCGGCGCGAGTCGGATCAGGCCGAGCGCAAGGGCGGTCTGGTGATCTACCGCTTCGACAAGATTCTGAGCTGGGCGGAGTTCCTCAATCTCCATCGCGAGAGCGACGACTCGGAAGAGGAGCAGGCCAAGAAGGCGGCCGATGATCTCGACGAGATATCGCTCACGCGCTCGGCCAAACGCCCCGCGACACGCCTCAAGTTCGATCTCGATCTCAGCCCTCGCGACGTGGAGACGGAGCGCTTGTCCGCCAGCCATGCCTACCCCGAATGGGACTACCGCGCTGGCGCCTATCTGCCCGATCACGTGCGCGTGCTCGCCCGCCGCGCCGAGACGGACGTGGACGGCGCGCGCTGGCGCCCCGACCGGGCGGCCGCCCGGCGCATTCGTGCCGTGCGCCGCCAGTTCGAGGCCCTGCGGCCCAAGCGCGAGATCCGCCGCGGCCAGATCGACGGCACCGAGCTCGACATGGATGCGCTCATCCGTGCCCGGGCGGACCTCTTGGCCACGGGGGCCGGGTCGGACCGGATCTATTGCGAGGCTCGCGAGCAGGCCCGCGATCTCGCCGTCGCCGTTCTCATCGACGTCTCCCGCTCTACGGAAGCCTATGTGGAGAACAGGGCCGTGATCGACATCGAGCGCGAGGCGCTGACGGCGCTGGCCGAAGGGCTGGCGGCCTCAGGCGACGACTGCGCCATCTACGCCTTCTCCTCGCTCCGGCGCGACAGGGTCTGGATTGCGGATGTGAAGGATTTCGATGAGCCGGTGGGCCCTTTGGTGCGCGCGCGCATCGCGGCGCTCCGTCCCGGCTTCTATACCCGCCTCGGCGCGGCGGTGCGTCATGTCTCGGCCGCGCTGCACGGCCGCGAGAACCGCCGCAAGCTCCTGCTGGTGCTGACCGACGGCAAGCCCAACGATCTCGACCACTATGACGGGCGCTATGGCATCGAGGACAGCCGCAAGGCGATCCTGGAGGCGCGCGCCCTCGGCCAGGCGGTGTTCGGCATCACCATCGACAGCCGCGCCCAGAGCTACTTTCCCCGCATTTTCGGTGCCGGCGCCTTTGCCATTGTCGGCCATCCGGCACGCCTGACCTCCGCCCTGCCGGTGCTCTACCGCCATCTGGTGGCGTGATGGCTGCGAGCGAAAGACTCAAGCTCTGCCACCACGCGAAGCCATCGCCGGCTCGACAGGCACCAGAGGCTTGCACGAAACGATTGCCGATCTCGCCATTATGAGCGCCAGCGCCATGCAATGTCAGAACCAGCCTCCTGCGGCCGAACGCGTGGGTGCGGTCGGGGCGCCGTCTGCAACGGGTGACATCGACAGGCGCGGCGACAGCCTGCCCGGCGACAGCCTATCCGGCGATTGGGGCCCGCTCAGCCAGCTTCCCGGCCATCCGATGATGTGGATCCTGATCGTCTCCGAGCTTCTCGTCTTCGGCGCCGCCTTCATCGCCTTTGCCGCCGCGCGGTCCGGAGACCCGGCGCTCTTTGCCGCATCCCAGGACAGCCTCGACCGCCTGCTCGGCGCCATCAACACCATGGTCCTGCTCACCAGCGGGCTCTTCGCGGCCCTGGCCGTCAACGCCGTCGCCCAGGGAGCGACCGGCCGCGGCCGCGCTTTCCTCGGGATCGCGGGCGGTCTGGGTCTCGTGTTTCTCGCCATCAAGGCGCTCGAATATGCCGAGAAACATGCCGCCGGGATCGGCTTCGACACCAATAGCTTCTTCACCCTCTACTATCTCACGACCGGCTTTCATGCCCTCCATGTCATTGCCGGAATCGCCATTCTGGCTCTCGTGGCCTGGCGGAGCAGCCTCGAGAATGTGGAGACGGGCGTCGCCTTCTGGCACATGGTCGATCTGATCTGGGTGCTTCTCTTTCCCGTCATCTATCTCATGCGGTGAGGCCATGCGCAGCTACTATCCCAAGGTCCGCACATTGCTGCTCGCCTGGGCCGCACTGATGGCGCTCACCATCGGCACCATGGTCGCCGGTCGGGTGACGGAC
>JALUTE010000266.1 GCA_027058255.1 Methyloligella sp.
CTTCAGCATCATGTCGCCGATCTCGTTGATCGCCTGATCCCACGAGATCCGCTTCCATTTCCCGCCCTCGAGCTTGGTCGGATATTTCAGCCGCCGCTCGCCATGGGCGTGCTCGCGCACCGAGGCGCCCTTGGCGCAATGGGCCCCCAGGTTGAAGGGGCTGTCGAAGCCCGGCTCCTGGCCGATCCAGACGCCGTTCTGGACCTCGGCGAGGACCGTGCAGCCGACCGAGCAATGGGTGCAAACCGATTTCTTGATCTTGACCGGGCCGGGGGCCGGGGCCGCCTTCGCCTTCCTCACACGCCCGCCGGAAAAGGCCGCAGCCGCCGCCAGGCCGCCAATGGCCATGCCGGAGCCACGCAGAAATGTCCGTCGGTCGATCGCGCCGCCGGCGAGACCGTTCGATGCACCACCTTGGGCGGATGCCATATGGGGCGCAGAAGCCAAACGGGGGCCATTCGCTACCCCGTTCATCTTCTTCCTGAGCATCGCTTCCTCCTTGCGTCTGTCCGCTTCACCCGCAGGGGCCGTGCCGAGGCCCGCCTCGAGGGCGAAGCTTCACCCGGACGCGCCGGGTGTGTCCGTGATCAGAACCTCGCCATGCGGTAGAAGGTCCTGACGTGATCGGTCTCGCGGTAGAGCCGGTCGCTCTCCCGCGCCTCGTCCGCGTCCGCCGTCGCCGCGCCTGTCACGAGCGCCGCGCTCGCCGTAACGGCACCGATGCCAGCGAGCTTCAAGAAGCTGCGCCGGTCGGCGAGATCCTTGTCCTGGTTTCGCTTCATGCGGTTTTCCTCCTTCTTTCTTGCCTGGTTCCTTGCTTGGCTCCGCGTCTTGCCGGTCCGAATGATGCGAGGGGCCGGCTGACGCGGCCTTCTCCTGCCGTTGCGCCGCCGGGTGCGGGCGTGTGCCGCACCGCGCGGCGCTCACACATTCTCGCGTTCGTGTTCCGCCTTGCCGCCCGGGCGGCTGGCCGGCACCATCTCGAAGGCCGCGGCCTCGATCTCGAGAAACAGCCGGCCGATGGTCCCGAGTGCGCCGTAAAGAACGGATGCGTTCGCCGCCTCCAGGTCCTTGAAGAAGTGGGGTGCCCAGGCGTTCAGATGGTCGGCGAAAAACCGTCTCTGCTCCTCCAGCCCCAGGGGGGAGCCGAATTCGCCCTCGATCAGCCCCGCCATCGTCTCGCAGATGGCGGCGATGTGATCCTCGGGATCCTTGTTGTCAGGATTGCGGGCCACTCCGAGACGCGCCATGTCCTGGCGCAGCCTGGCGAGGGGCTTCTCGTTCAGGAAGCCCGTCAGATAGTAGGAGGCATAGGGCAACAGCTCGCCGCGGCCGATGCCGATGAAGAGCTCGTGATACTCGTCGGCCGCCGCCTCGGGCGCGGTGCGGGCAGCAAGATGCGCGAAGGTGGCAACAGCCCGGCCGAGGGGGGTGTCATCCCCCTCAAGGCTCGCGCCCGCGCTCAGGGCCGCCGCATCGGGCGGGCTCGAGAGATAGCGGGCGAGCACGCGGTAGAGGCCGGCGCGGAGCCGGTCCTCCGGTGCGACATCCTCCCCGGCGAGGCGATCGACAGGCTGTCTGACGGCCTCTTCATCGGGCATGCCTGCACTCCTCCCTGATGCGATCGGTTCTTGTCCTTGGAGGTCAGTTTGCGCCTCGGACGGGTGCTTGCCAATCGTTCAAAAGGCAAAGGGACTGAAACAGACCATTGATCCGCAAGCAAGAATTCATGAGCGTGAATATTCTGATGTTTTGATGATCGCCCTTGCATGGGCATGAGGGGTCGCGGAGCGGCGGCGAGCGCATGCGGGCGCGCCGTGTCGCCATGTGTCGCAAGGGGCTCGCGGGCCTTGACCCTCGGCGCGCGCCGCTTCACCATCATCGGGCCTGTTCTTTCGTCTTTCGGATGCGCAGCGCGCTCGAGCGGAGTCGCCACGATGAGTGATCAGTCGACGAATGGAGGGAACGGTTTGGAACGCCCCGTGGCGCAGACGGACGGGGCGGGCGGAGGGGACGCCCCGGCGCTGGTGGACCCCTTCGGGCGGCGCATCACCTATCTCAGAGTGTCCGTCACGGACCGGTGCGACTTCCGCTGCGTCTACTGCATGTCGGAGCACATGACGTTCCTGCCGCGCCGGGACCTTCTCACGCTGGAGGAGCTCGACCGGCTTTGCAGCGTGTTCGTGGCGCGCGGCGTGCGCAAGCTGCGCATCACGGGTGGCGAGCCGCTGGTGCGGCGCAATGTGATGTGGCTGTTCCGGGCGCTTGCCCGGCATCTGGAAAGCGGCGCACTCGACGAGCTCACCGTCACCACCAATGGCAGCCAATTGCCGAAATATGCGGACGAGCTTGCGGCGCTCGGCGTCAAGCGGATCAATGTCTCGCTCGACACGCTCGATGAGGAGACATTCCGCGCCATCACGCGCTGGGGCCGGCTGAGCCAGGTGATGGCGGGGCTGGATGCGGCCGAGAAGGCCGGGCTCGCGATCAAGATCAACATGGTCGCCCTCAAGGGCGTCAATGAGCACGAGATCGAGGACATGCTGCGCTTCGCGCATGGCCGTGGCATGGATCTCACCCTCATCGAGACCATGCCCATGGGCGAGATCGATGGCGACCGGCGGGACCAGTATCTGCCGCTCTCCACCGTGCGCTCGCGGCTCGCGGAGCGCTGGACGCTCACGGACATCCCCTACAAGACCGGCGGGCCGGCCCGTTATGTGGAGGTCGAGGAGACGGGCGGGCGGCTCGGCTTCATCACGCCGCTCAGCCACAATTTCTGCGAGAGCTGCAACCGGGTGCGGCTCACCTGCACGGGCCAGCTCTATATGTGCCTCGGCCAGGAGGGACGCGCCGATCTGCGCGCGCCGCTCAGGGCGAGCGAGAGCGACGGGCTGCTGGAGGCTGCCATCGAGGAGGCGATCGCACGCAAGCCCAAGGGCCACGATTTCGTCATCGACCGCGTCGCCCGCGCACCGGCGGTGCCGCGGCACATGTCGGTGACCGGCGGGTAAGGGCGCAACGATGAGCCAGACAGGCGCGCGGACCGCCGGCCGGCCGCCCGTGTTCGGCATCACGGGCTGGAAGAACTCGGGCAAGACCACGCTCACCGCGGCGCTGGTGAGCGAGTTCTCGCGCCGCGGGCTCACCGTCTCCACCATCAAGCATGCGCACCGGACCTTCGAGATCGATCACGAGGGCCGGGACAGTTGGCGCCATCGCGAGGCCGGAGCGCGGGAGGTGGCGATCGTCTCGCCGCATCGCTGGGCGCTCATGCACGAGCTTGCCGATGGCGCGCCCATGCCGGAGCTCGAGGACATCATGGGGATGATGGCGCCGGTCGATCTCATCCTGATCGAGGGCTACAAGAGCGAGCCCTATCCGAAGATCGAGGCGCGGCGGCAGGCGGCGCGCAGCCGTGAGCCCATCGCGGCCCGGGACGAGACCGTGGTCGCCATCGCTGCCGATCACGCCGTGCCGGATGCCAGCCTGCCGGTGTTCGATATCGACGACGTCTCGGCCATCGCCGATTTCATCGCCGGGCATCTGGCGCTGGATGCCGCCCGGCCCGTCAGCGTCCATCGGTGACCGGTCGAGCGGATCGCCGCGGCCCGGCCGCGGGTACCGGCCGGGAGATCGCTCTCGACCGGCAAGCCGTCCTCGCTCGCCTCGTCGTTCTCGCCGGCCTCGTCTTCTGCATATGAGGGTATCTGCGATCCGGGCGGATGCGCCGTGGTGAGGCCCACGGGCCGGTCGAGGCCATGGGAGGTGGAGCCGGCAAGCCGCGTGACACCCACGGCCACCGCAATCATCACGGCGGCATAGAGCGCCAGAATGGCCGAGAGGAGAATGATCGTGCGCACCTTGGCGCCTCCTGTCGCCCCCGACCCGAGCCGAAATTCCTCCTTGCGATCCTAGCGCAATGGCCATCGCGGCCCCCTTCACAGCGCGTCACAGTGGCGTGACGGCGCCCGCTCGCCCGGCGGCGTGCAAGGGCCGAGCACCGGTGCCGCCGGGGTGCTTCAACCACTTTCCCGATTGACAGGGCACGGACGTCTCGGACCAACTAGGCGCCTTGCATGCATAGCCGAGACCCAGCATTGCGGAGGCACCGAGCGCCATGAGCGACGAGAAGACAGAGACCGGCGAGGCGGGAGGCAGGGCCGAGGTTGATCAGGCGAGCGAACGCGCACCCGGCTTTGCCACCCTCGCCATCCATGCCGGCGCGCAGCCCGATCCCGCGACCGGCGCGCGGGCAACCCCCATCTATCAGACCACCTCCTATGTGTTCGACGATGCGGACCACGCGGCGGCGCTGTTCAACCTGGAGATCTTCGGGAATATCTACACCCGGATCATGAACCCCACCCAGGCGGTGCTGGAGGAGCGCATGGCGGCGCTGGAGGAGGGCACGGCGGGGCTTGCCGTCGCCTCGGGCCACGCGGCGCAGACCATCGTCTTCCACACGCTCATGGAGCCGGGCGATGCGTTCATCGCCGCGCGCCAGCTCTATGGCGGCTCCATCAACCAGTTCTCGCATTCCTTCAAGAAATGCGGCTGGCAGGTGGTCTGGGCGGATGCGACCGAGCCGGAGAGCTTTAGCGCGGCCCTCGAGGAGGCCGGCGCCGACAAGGTGAAAGCCATCTTCATCGAGAGCATCGCCAATCCCGGCGGCATCGTCGTGGACATTCCCGCCATTGCCGAGATCGCACGCCGGGCGGGCGTGCCGCTCATCGTCGACAATACGCTGGCGACGCCCTATCTGTGCCAGCCCAAGGCGCTCGGCGCGGATATCATCGTGCACTCGCTCACCAAGTTCCTCGGCGGGCATGGCACGTCGATCGGCGGGGTGATCGTCGATTGCGGCACGTTCGACTGGTTGGGGTCGGGGAAATATCCCACGCTCTCGGAGCCCTCGGAGAGCTATCACGGCCTGCGCATGGCGGAGACCTTCGGCGATTTCGCCTTCGCCATCGCGGCGCGGGTGCTCACGCTGCGCGATCTCGGGCCGGCGATCTCCCCCTTCAACGCCTTCCTCATCCTCATGGGGCTGGAGACGCTGCCGCTTCGCATGCAGCGGCATGTGGACAATGCGCTTGCGGTCGCGCGCTGGCTCGAGGGCCATCCCAAGGTGGCGTGGGTGAACTATGCGGGCCTCGAATCGAGCCCCTATTACGCGCTCCACAAGAAGGTGTGCCCCAGGGGGGCGGGAGCGGTGTTCACCTTCGGGCTGCATGGCGGCTATGACGCCGGCGTCGGGCTGGTCGCCGAGGTGCAGCTCTTCTCGCACCTCGCCAATATCGGCGACACGCGCTCGCTCATCATCCACCCGGCCTCCACCACACATCGCCAGCTCTCGGACGAGGCGCGGATCAAGGCCGGGGCGGGGCCGGACGTGGTGCGGCTCTCGGTGGGCCTCGAGGACGTCGCGGACATCATCGCCGATCTCGACCAGGCGCTCGCCAAGGTGTGAGGGGACGGTGCGAAGACGGGCGCGGCGCGCCCTTGCCATAGGTTAAGCGCCATGCGCTGTTGCCCAGCCGTGGATCGTTGCTGCGGACGGGTGGGATGCCTATCATGCGGCCATGGCAACGCTTGCAAGACAGGATGACCGGCCCCTCGAGCCCATGACGGTCGATGCCTTTCTCGCCTGGGCGGAAACGCGGGAGGGGCGTTTCGAGCTTCTAAGAGGCCGCGTGGTGGCCATGGCGCCCGAGCGGGCACGCCATGTCCGGGTCAAGCTCAACATCGCGATTGCGCTCAGGAGCGCCATCGAGAGGGCCGGGCTCGATTGCGAGGCCTTCGGAGACGGGATGACCGTGCGCATCGACGAGGGCACCGCTTTCGAGCCGGATGCGCTCGTGCAGTGCGGTGCGCGGGTCGGCGGCGATGCCGTCGAAGTGTCGAAACCCCTGATCGTGGTCGAGGTGATCTCGCCGGCAAGCGGCGGCATCGACACGGGCGTGAAACTCGCTGCCTATTTCCGCATCGACGATCTGGCCCATTATCTCGTTCTCGACCCGGTGTCCCGGGTGGCCATTCGGCACAGCCGTGGCCCGCATGGGACGATCACGTCGCATATTCACCGTGAGGGGGACATTCCTCTGGAGCCGCCCGGTATCACCCTCGCGCTGGCGGAGCTGTTCGTGGATGCGGACTAGGCGTCGCCCGATGCCCGGGCCGTGTGGGACGCGATCAGCGCCAGGGCCTCGTCGGCATCCAGGCGGCCGTCATAGAGGGCGCGGCCGGTGATGGCGCCCTCGAGGATGGCGTTCTCGGGGCGCAGCAGGGCGCGGATGTCATCAAGGGACGCAAGGCCCCCCGAGGCGATGACGGGAATCGAGACGGCGCGGGCGAGGGCCACCGTGCTTTCCAGATTGAGGCCCTGGAGCACGCCGTCGCGGGCGATGTCCGTATAGATGATGGCCGCGACGCCGGCATCCTCGAAGCGCCTGGCGAGGGTCACCGCGTCGAGATCGCTCGTCTCGCCCCAGCCCTCGATGGCGACGCGCCCCTCGCGGGCGTCGATGCCGACGGCGATGCGGCCGGGATGGGCGCGGCAGGCCTCGCGCACCAGCTCCGGATTGCGCACCGCCACCGTGCCGAGGATCACCCGGGCAAGGCCCTTCTCCAGCCACATGTCGATGGTCGCCCGGTCGCGGATGCCCCCGCCGAGCTGGGCGGGGATGGAAATGGCTTGGAGGATGGCCTCCACCGCCGCGGCATTGACGGGGCGGCCCTCCACCGCGCCGTTGAGGTCGACGATGTGCAGCCACTCGAAGCCTTGCGCCTCGAAGGCGCGGGCCTGGGCGGCCGGGTCATCGTTGAAGACGGTGACATCGTCCATGTCGCCCTGGCGCAGGCGCACGCATTCGCCGTCCTTGAGGTCGATGGCGGGGAACAGGATCATGGGCGCGGTATCCGCTTTGGACGTCCAATTGCTCGGTTCAATGGGCCGCTCTGCGCTCATGGATGGGTATGCGCGCATTGTCGCCGAGGCAGGGCCGCTCGCAGGATCGCTCAGGCAGAACATTCGCCGAACAATCGCCATGTTGCGGGGCGAGGATGGTCGGCGACCCTTGAGATGGCGCAATGGACCATCGGATGGGGCCGGGGTCAAGCCTCGGCGCGCAGGACGGTGTGCGATGATGATGCTGGAGAGCATGACAGGCGAGGGCGGAGGGGCGCGCGCGGCAAGGCGGGCCGCGCCCTACCGGCTCAGCCGCGAGGATGCGATCCAGCTCTGGATCGCGCGCTGGCTGCGCATCCGGCGCAAGGACATCCGCGCGCGCTATCCGGTGGACCCCAGGCGCATCTACGAGGTCTGGCAGGAGATCACCTTCCGTGGCAGCCGCGAGGAGGCGGAGGCGCGGTTTCGGCGCGACTATCCGGGCCTCGTGGCGCAGACGGATTTCTCGCCCCACAAGTGCATTCCCCGGCCCAAGCGCCCGCCGCGCGAGGCGCAGGGCGACCTGTTCGAGGGCTTCGCCGAGGCGTGATCCTCAAAGCGCGGGGCTCGCGGGCGAGGATGGCGCGCGCCTTGCCTGTCATGCCGGCTCTCCGCGTCCCGACGGTCCCTGCCCTATTGCGGGCCGGGGTTCGCAACCCCGGCCCGACTGTTCATGCCAACCATGCCGCATCGCTTGCCCTACCGGCCCTGATGTCTCGCAACGCAGCTCGACTGAACCTTCCGGTCGGGGTTGAAAACCCCGACCGGCTGAGGGGAGATTGGTTCTCTGCCGTGGCCTCTCCCCGATCGAGACGGTCTTTGCACGACCATTCCGGCAGGGATGGGGCGGATCAGGGACGCCAGCTCAGGAAATTCGTGATGAGGGCGAGGCCGAGGCGCTGACTCTTCTCCGGGTGGAACTGGGTGCCGGCCATGTTGTCGCGGGCCACCATGGCCGTGACGGGGCCGCCATAGTCGGTCTCGGCGACCACATCTGCCGGGCTCTGCGCCACCAGGTGATAGGAGTGCACGAAATAGGCGTGCAGGCCGTCGGGTCCGGTCGGGATGCCTTCGAGCAAGGCATGATCATTCAGCACCCAGAGGGTGTTCCAGCCCATGTGCGGGATCTTGAGGGCGGGGCTCTTCTCGTTCCCGGTCGCGAGCTCTCGCTCGCTCCTCGCCTCTTGTGGCGCAATGGGCCGCACCTCGCCCTCGATCCAGCCGAAGCCCTCGTGCACGCCGTGCTCGAGGCCGCGGCTCGCCATCAACTGCATGCCGACGCAAATGCCGAGGAAGGGCCGGCCCTTCTCCCGCACCGCCTCCTCCAAAGCCTGGCGCATGCCGGGCACCGCCTCGAGGCCCGCCTTGCAGTCGGCGAAGGCGCCGACACCGGGGAGCACGATGCGCTCGGCGCGGGCGACCTCTTGCGGGTCCGCCGTCACGGCAATGGTCGTGCCGAGGCCCGCCTCGCGTGCGGCGCGCTCGAACGCCTTTGCCGCCGAGTGGAGATTGCCGGAGCCATAGTCGATGATGACGAGGGTGGACATGGGTTTCGGATCAGATGCGGTGGATCTGGCACCATGGGCCAGCGACTTGGGGATCAGGCGGGCGCGGGGGCGGCGGCCCGCTCGGGCGATGCCTTGGCCGAAGGGAGCCAGTCGGCGAAAAAGGCGCGCTCGCACTCGTCGAGGCGGCGCCCGCTCACGGCGCCCAGCAGCCGCCAGCCCTTGCGGTCCAGGGTCCAGCGCCTGAGCTCGCCCCCCTCGAAGCCGAGAATGAGATCGAGGGTGAGCGCCGCCCAGCCGGCAATCGCATCGCCAAGGCCGAGGGCCGCGATGAGCCCCTGGGAGACGATGAAGGCAGCCGCCCAGATGGCGAGCACATGCCACATGCGGTGCCAGATCAGCCAGACGGGCGAGAAGAGGAAGGCGGGCCAGGAGAAGCCCTCCTTGACGAAGACGAGCGATTCGGCCCGCTCGAGCAGGCTCGGGGGCGGCTCGTCCGGCGTCACGGGCGGCTCGTGGACCGTGTAGACTCGCATGGCGCTCTGGCTCCTTCGCCCTCAGCCCGAGAGGCTGCCCTTGGTGGAGGGCACGCGACCCTTCTGGCGCGCGTCGATGGCGACGGCCTGGCGCAGGGCGCGGGCCAGGCCCTTGAAGCAGGTCTCGATGATGTGGTGATTGTTCTCGCCGGCAAGGCTGTCCACATGCAGGGTGAGGCCCGCATTCTGGGCAAAGGCCTGGAACCATTCGCGAAAGAGCTCGGTGTCCATGTCGCCGATCTTCGGGCGGTCGAAGGCGACGTTCCAGACGAGATAGGGCCGGCCCGAGATGTCGAGGGCGACACGGGTCAGCGCCTCGTCCATGGGAAGGAGCGCGGCGCCGTAGCGCGCAATCCCCTCGCGCGCGCCGAGGGCTTTCGCAAGGGCCTGGCCGAGAACGATGCCGCTGTCCTCGGTGGTGTGGTGCATGTCCACATGCAGGTCGCCCTTGGCCTCGAGGGCGATGTCGATCAGGCTGTGGCGGGCGAGCTGCTCCAGCATGTGATCGAGAAAGCCGATGCCGGTCGCGATCTCGGCCGTGCCCGTGCCGTCGAGATCGACGCTCGCGGTGATATCGGTCTCGCGGGTGGTGCGGGTGATGGTGGCTTTGCGCTTGCTCACGGAATCGATGCCTTCCAACTTAAGGGGCGCGCCGAATGTGCCCTCGATTGCTCCTGCTGCCGGCGCCGCATCGGGGCCATGGCGGGCGAGGCCAGCACGCCCGGCTCTTGCGGCAAGGGTTTATCAGCTTGCGCTCCTGTGCGCCATAGCCGGCGTCGGCTCCGCACGCTCGGCCTCGATGCGTGCGCGCAGGGTGCTCTTGACGCGCAGGCGCGGAAGGCCGATATCGGCGGAGGGCTCCACAATCACATCATGACTGGACAATCCTTGACATCCACTCACCAGCAGGTTTGGCACGGCACCACCATCCTGACCGTGCGCAAGGGCGGCCAGGTGGTCATCGCCGGCGATGGGCAGGTCTCGCTCGGCGAGACCGTGATCAAGGCGAATGCCAAGAAGGTGCGCCGGCTCGGCGACGGGCAGGTGATCGCCGGTTTCGCTGGCGCCACGGCGGACGCGTTCACCCTGTTCGAGCGGCTCGAATCCAAGCTGGAGCAGTATCCGGGCCAGCTCGTGCGCGCCTGTGTGGAGCTTGCCAAGGATTGGCGGACGGACCGTTATCTGCGCCGCCTCGAGGCCATGATGATCGTCGCGGATGCATCGAGCACGCTGGTGCTCACCGGCACGGGCGACGTGCTGGAGCCGGAGCACGCCCTGGCGGGCATCGGCTCGGGCGGCAATTATGCGCTGGCAGCGGCGCGCGCCCTTCTCGACACCGAGCTCGATGCCGAGACGATCGCCCGCAAGGCCATGGCCATCGCCGCGGATATCTGTGTCTATACCAATGACCGGGTCGTGATCGAGCGCCTGTCCGCCGAGGGCGGATCCTAGGCCGGAACTCGGCTCCCGCTCGCCCATTCGCCTTCCTCCCGGAGGACTCATGACCAGTTTCTCGCCTCGTGAAATCGTCTCCGAGCTCGACCGCCACATCGTCGGCCAGAGGGCGGCCAAGCGGGCGGTCGCAATCGCGCTCAGGAACCGCTGGCGGCGCCAGCAGCTCGACGAGGAGCTGAGAGAAGAGGTGCTGCCGAAGAACATCCTGATGATCGGCCCCACGGGCGTCGGCAAGACCGAGATCTCGCGCCGGCTCGCCAAGCTTGCCAATGCGCCCTTCATCAAGGTGGAGGCAACCAAGTTCACCGAGGTCGGCTATGTGGGCCGGGACGTGGATCAGATCATCCGCGATCTGGTGGAGACGGGCATCGGGCTGGTGCGCCAGGCCAAAAGGCGCGAGGTGCAGGCCAAGGCGCATCTGGCGGCGGAGGAGCGGGTGCTCGATGCCCTCATCGGCGAGGATGCAAGGCCCGAAAACCGCGAAGCCTTCCGGCGGCGGCTCAGGGACGGGGAGTTCGACGACAGGGAGATCGAGATACACGTGGCCGATACGGGCCTTTCTATGCCGAGCTTCGAGATCCCCGGCATGCCGGGAAGCCAGGTGGGCATGATCAATCTCGGCGAGATCTTCGGAAAGGCGCTCGGCCAGCGCACCAAGCCGCGCAAGCTCACGGTGCGCGATTCCTACGACATTCTGATCGCGGAGGAGTCGGACAAGCTGATCGACGACGAGCAGATCGTGCAGGAGGCCATTCGCAGCGTCGAGAACAATGGCATCGTCTTTCTCGACGAGATCGACAAGATCTGCGCCCGCACAGAGCGGGCGGGGGCGGATGTCAGCCGCGAGGGGGTGCAGCGCGATCTGCTGCCGCTGATCGAGGGCACGACGGTCAGCACCAAATATGGGCCCGTCAAGTCGGATCACATCCTCTTCATCGCCTCGGGCGCCTTCCATGTGTCGAAGCCCTCGGACCTGTTGCCGGAGCTGCAGGGCCGGTTGCCGATCCGGGTGGAGCTCAGGCCGCTCACCAAGGACGACTTCAAGCGCATCCTCACCGAGCCGCGGGCGAGCCTGATCACCCAGTACACGGCGCTCATGCAGACCGAGGGCGTCACCCTCACCTTCACGGACGATGCCATCGACGCCATTGCCGACATTGCGGTGGAGGTGAACAGCAATGTGGAGAATATCGGCGCCCGGCGGCTGATGACGGTGATGGAGCGGGTGCTGGACGAGGTGAGCTTCGAGGCCACGGACCGGGCGGGCGAGCACATCGTGGTCGATGCCGCCTATGTGGAGGAGCACATCGGGGACCTCGCCAAGAACGCCGACCTTTCCAAGTTCATCCTGTAGGGCACCGCCCGCCCTTCGTCGTGCCCGTGCGTGACTCGGCGCCTGCCGCTCTGGATTGCCGCGTCGAGCGCGGCAATGACATGGGGGTTGCGGCGAGGTGTCGGACAGAGGACCGCACCGGCGCCGACGCTCCGCCTCGGCCCACCCCTTCGTCATGCCCGTGCGTGACACGGGCATCCAGGGCCGCAAGCTCGGAGCCTGCCACCCTGGATCGCCGGCCTTTGCGGGTCGGGGTTGAAAAACCCCGACCGGCCGAGCGTCTTGCCTCGGTGTGTGGGGCGACGGCTCAGGCTGAACGCTCATTGCGGTGTTCCCC
>JALUTE010000267.1 GCA_027058255.1 Methyloligella sp.
CGGGCCCGAGCGCCCTGACGCTCCTGGCGGTGATCTTCTTGCGTGCCATGGCCTGCCCCCTGTTCTTTCCCCGTCCGAACGCATGGGTCGCGCTTGAGCGCCGGAAACCATAGTGGCCATATAGTGGCCAAGCTACATCAAAACAAGGGGTAATAGAGAGGGCTCCTGTCCGTGCAAAAAATTGACAACCGGACACTTTGAGGGCTCTATGGGGCAATAGGGCAAGTAAAACCTGAGATTTGTAATCAGTAGGTCGGGGGTTCGAGTCCCTCAGCCGGCACCAATAAAATCAAGGGGTTACGCGAAGGCCGGCTAGGCAAGAACCGCTTTGGGGTTCGCTGGGGGTTCGCGCCAAGCGATCTGCCCCCGTCCTTCACCCCGAAATCGCGACATTCCGAGTCACCCCGCGCAAGGGTAGAGAAGGCGGGAGCATGAAGGGTGGTCCAGCCGTTACCGTACCTTCGGGTGGGAGTATGGCGACGCAATAGAGGTCGATTACGAGGATTATCACTGATGGGACCCGAGACCGGGCGAAGCCCCGAGCGCTGCCCGACGCATCCAGGCGCACTCTTGCGCGAGATCGTTCTGCCGGCCGTGGGGCGGCCGAAGGCCGAGATCGCCCGCGCCCTCGGCATCTCGCGCCAGACGCTCTATGACATCCTGAACGAGCGCCAGCCCGTGACGCCGCAAATGGCAGTGCGCCTCTCCAAGCTCCTCGGCCGCAGTCCCGAGGCCTGGCTGCGCATGCAGAACGCCCATGACCTCTGGCATGCGGCGCGGGAGGTCGATACCTCGCGCATTCCGACCCTCGCCGATGCGGAGGGATGAGCGGTCGCGTCGCGTCAACCGGCTCCCAATATCACGGCCGGCACCACTGTCTTCTGGAGCGCTGCATCCCGGCCGGGACCGGCTTGCGTCCGCGAGGTTCTCCATGCGGACGGGCGCCCTCGGCTCGCGGGCGTCCGCATGGGCCAATCACGGTCCGAAAGGAGGATGTCCGCGGACGCTCGCACGCGGCCGCATGGCTGCCGGCTCACGAACCGGTGCGCAGGACGATCAGATCGCTCACCTTGCCAATGAGGCGGTCCGCAAAGCCGTAGGAGACGCCGGCGCGCTCGGCATAGGCGCGGACGATACGCTCGCGCTCCTGCTCCTTGCGGGCAGCGTCGCGGGCCGCTTTCGCCCTGGCATCGTAGAGGCCCCACGGTGGCTACGATACGGCCTTTCGGCCGCGTCTGGGTGATCGGAGCCGGCCGGAGCGCCTCGGCTCTTGGGGGACGGGCGCGGATGCGCTACCCCTCGGCGCCGCGATTGTAGGCGTCCTCGGCACGGATGATGTCGTCCTCGCCGAGATAGGTGCCGATCTGCACCTCGATGATCTCCAGCGGCACCTTGCCGGGATTCTCCAGCCGGTGCCATTGGGTCGCCTTGATGTAGACGGACTCGTTCTCGGCCAGGAGCTGCGTCGCCTCGCCGATGGTCACCTTCGCGGTGCCCTTCACCACCACCCAGTGCTCGGAGCGGTGATGGTGCATCTGCAGCGACAGCTTGGCGCCCGGCTTCACATGCAGCATCTTGACCTGGAAGCGCGGCCCCTGGGCGAGCGGCTCGAACCAGCCCCAGGGCCGGTGGTCGCGCAAGTGGCTCGCATGCTCGCTCCGCCCCATCTCGGCAAGGCGTGCGACGAGGCCGCCCACCTCCTCGGCCCGCCCCTTGTCGGCAACGAGCAGCGCGTCGGGCGTATCGACGATGACGAGGTTCTTCACGCCGAGCGTCGCGACCAGCGCCCGCTCCGCATGGACGTAGCAATCGCGGCTCTCCTCCAGGAGCTCGGCGCTCGTGCTCGCCGCACCGCCCCGCCCGGCCACCGCATTGCCTCGGCCGTCGCGCGGCGCGAGCGCCCAGAGCGCCGACCACGAGCCCACATCGCTCCAGCCCACATCGAGCGGAACGACGGCCGCCGCCTCCGTCTTCTCCATGATCGCGTAATCGACCGAGATCGACGGGCTCTCGGCGAAGGACTCCCGCTCCAGCCGAAGGAAGCCAAGGTCTTTCGAGAGGCCTGCCCAGGCCCGGCCGGTGGCTTCCAGAATGTCGGGGGCGAGGCGCTCGAGCTCGGCGAGGAAGGTGGCCACATGCAGCACGAAAATGCCGCTGTTCCAATAGTGGCCGCCTTCGGCGAGATAGCGCTCCGCCGTCGCCGCATCGGGCTTCTCGCGAAAGCCGGCCACCCGGTAGGCGGCAGGCGCATCCGGCGCCGCCCCCTCCTCCAGGGGAGCGCCGCGGCGGATATAGCCATAGCCCGTGTGCGGGCGCGACGGCGGCACGCCCAGGAGCACCAGCCGGCCCGCACGGGCGATGGCGCCGGCCTGTCGGACGGTCTCGGCAAAGCGCGCCTCATCCTGGATGACATGGTCCGACGGCATCACGGCCATGATGGCATCGGCCCCATCGGCACCGAGCGCACGGGCGGCAATCGCGATGGCGGGCGCGGTGTTGCGCGCCGCCGGCTCGAGCACGATGGCCCGCGGGGCGATGCCCGCCTCCTCCAGCGCATCGCGAACCAGGAAGCGGTGCGCCTCGTTGCACAGGACCATCGGCGCATCGAAATCGGTGCCGGGCGCGAGGCGGCGCGCCGTCGCCTGGAGCAGGCAACCCTCGGTGCCGGCAAGGGCGCGCACGAACTGCTTGGGATAGCGCGCCCGCGAGAGCGGCCAGAGCCGCGTGCCCGCCCCGCCCGAGAGAATGACCGGTGTGATCCGCACGGCGACGCTCCTCCGCATCCGACCCGGGGCTGTCGGCACGCCCACTCAACGCCGCCTCCTGCCTGCGCAGGCTTGCGTCTGCGCATCACCTGGGAGGTCGACAATGATGCGCGAGAGACGGATGGCCGCCCTTCCGCGACGGCTTGGTCAGTCTCCGACGATCATCTTGCCCCGTGCCACGGGTCATAACAGCTTGTCAGAAGAACACAAGCATGCGCGGAGCGGGAACAACAAAAGGGGCAGGTGTTCCGTTCGTTCGCGGGGGCTTTCGAGTGTCACTTGGGGCGCCCGTGCCGGCCCTTCGGGGGCGTGAGCCATTCCTCGGGCCATTCGATGGCGCTCTCGTCCGCGGGATCGGATGCGCTTGGCGCAGGTGCCGGGCGCCGTGACGGGGGTGGGCGATCCGTTGGCGCACGGCGGCCTTCGCGCCGCAGGGGCGGCGCGGGCGCACTGTCTGGCCTCGTCCCTCTCGGCATCAGCGCCAGAGCCGCGGCGAAGGCCAGGACGCTCGCCATGGCGCTGGTCCGCAGGGGATAGTCCACCAGCGAATGGGCAAGGAGGAGCCAGACAATGAGCGCGCCGGCGCGCGCAAGGGCGAGATCAAGCGGCCCGAGGGGCGGCGGCTCGGCCCAGAGCCTCAGACTGGCCAGGAAGAGGAGGGCGATGAAGGCGGCCGCGATGCTCGCTGCGAGAAAGCCGCCTTCCAGCCAGAGCTCGGCGAAATCGTTGTGGGCGCGGTTGATATAGGCCGGCGGCGCCTTGAAGGCGGGCTCGTGCATCTTGTAGACCGGCACGAAGGTGGCAACGCCCGAGCCGAAGGGCAGATAGTCCTTGGCGATGGTGAGGGTCTGGCGGGTGAGCACGGGGCGCAAATCCTCGAGAATGCTCCGGTCGAACCGCTCGAGAATGCGATAGAGCGCAAACTTGAGCACGAGGATGACGGCGATCGCCACGGCGATGACAACGGGAAGCAGCCGTCCGCGCCCTGGCATACCCGGTGTCGCGCGTCGGGAGACGCCGAGCGTGAAAACACCGAGCGTTCCGACAATGGCGAGAGCGAGGCCCGCGCGCGACCGCGTCATGCCCAGCGCGGCGAAAAAGAGCACGAACAGGAATAGGCCCGCGAAGACGACCGCGGCACGACGTGTGAGAAGGTGCCCGAGAAAGCGCCCGCCACCCGCCCCGCGCCCCTTGAGGGCTCCGACGGCAAAGGCCGCGGCGAGCAGCAGGGCGCTGTAGAGCAGCGCGGCGAAATGGTTCCGGTTGGCGAAAAAGCCCACCGGCTCGTTTCGGTTGGTGAATGCGAAGAAGTAGAGTGGGCTGTCAGGGCCCTGGCCGAACTGGGC
>JALUTE010000268.1 GCA_027058255.1 Methyloligella sp.
CCCCACTCGCCTCGCCCACACCGTGCCGGCGTTTCAGTTCCGCCTCCGCTCGCGCTAGCTCGTCCGCGACCCGGCGGCTTTCCCTGCGAAACCAGCGATAGCCCAACCACAGGCCGAGGCCGGCGAGGGCGAGGAGAAGAACTTGAGGCATGGGCGGGCTCTCCCCTGCGTGATGCCGTTTGCGGAGCCTACAACCCGTAGCGCGCCCAGAGCGCCCGCGCCTCGAGGGTCGAGAGAAGGTCGGCGCCCAGCGAGGCCGGCTCCGCCGCGCCGCCCGCGGGCGGCACGCCCGTGCCGAGGCCCATACCGATGCCAGTGCCGGGCAGGCGCAGGCGCCGGGCGAAGAGGGCGCGCGGCGGGGAGACGAGCTTGAGGCGCACCTTCTCGCCGAAGAGCGCGCGCATCCGGCTCCGGATGTCGCCGAGGCCGTCGATCAGGCCGAGCTCGAGCGCCTCGCTCGCCGTCCAGAAGGCGCCGGAGAAGAGGGTTTCATCGTCGCCCTTGAGGCGCGCGGCGCGCCGCTCCCGCACCATGGCGATGAAGGTCTGGTGGATATCCTTCTGAATGGCCTCGAGCTTCGCCACGTCCTCCGGCTTTTCCGGCTGGAAGGGGTCGAGAATGAGCTTGCGCTCGCCGGCCGTGTGCACGCGCCGCTCGATGCCCCATTTCTCGATCAGCCGGTGGAACCCGAAACCGGCGGCGATGACGCCGATGGAGCCGACGACGGAGCAGGCATCGGCATAGATCTCGTCGCCGGCGAGCGCCAGCATGTAGCCCCCGGAGGCGGCCACATCCTCGGTGAACACATAGACGCGCTTGCCCGTCTCCTCGGCAAGCGCCCGGATGCGATCGTGGATGAGGCGCGACTGGACCGCAGAGCCGCCGGGCGAGTTTATGGACAGCGCAACCGCCGCCGCCCGGCGCATGCGGAAGGCGCGCTCGATGGCCGGCGCCACACCGGCGAGCGTGAGGCCCGGGCGCAGCGGCGTTGCAAGCCCGATCGGCCCCGACAATCGGAGCACGGGAACGACCGGGCGGCGGCTGAACAAACCCATGGGCGGGGAATCCTTCCGGCTGGCTGACGGGCCTTGCGCTGGAAGGTAGCGGCTTTGCGGGCCAAATCAAGGCCGCGCGCCGCCGGCGATCTCCAGCGCACGCGGAGCGCGCAAAATGGCCTCCGCCTCCGGGCGCCAGCGCCCATCGCTCTCATGCAGCACCATGCCGGGCAGAAGCGAGAGCGGCGCGCGGCTCCCCTTGCGGGCGCAAAGCAGGATGCGATGGGCCGGCACGCCCGGGCGGGGGAAGAGGGGGAAGACCGCGATCCCGCCGAAACGGGAGCCGAGAGCGGCGAGCAGGGCGGGCAGGGCCTCGGGCCGGTGGATCATGGTGAGCCGGCCGCCCGGGGCGGCCACGGCGGCGAGAAACCGCACCCAGCGCTCCAGCTCGCCGGGCGCCATGGCATGGGCGGCCCGCCGGCCCGGGCTCGGCGAGAGGCGCACGCTGCCCTCGGCCGCGAAGGGGGGATTGGCCACCACATGGTCGTAGCCTTCCGGCTCGAGGCCCAGGGGCGCCAGCTTGGACAGCGGCCGGGTCACGTCGCCGGTCACGAACGTCACCCGGTCGGCGAGGCCGTTCGCCGCCGCATTGGCCTCAGCGAGGGCCGTGAGCTCCGCCGCCCGCTCGATGCCCGTCACGTGCACGTGGGGCGCGCGGCAGGCGATGGCGAGGGAGACGAGGCCCGTGCCGGCGCCGGCTTCGAGCACCCGTTGCGGGCGGCCCTGGGCGACAGGCACGGCGGCGGCGAGGAACACCGCATCGAGCCCCGCCCTGTGGCCCGACCTCGGCTGGCGGATGCGCAGCGCGCCCCCGAGAAAGGCGTCCTCGGTCGTCTCGCCGGCCCCTTGGGGCGAACGGTGGCCCGTCTCGCTGGCGCCCTGCTCGGCCATGGCCCTGATGCCCTCGCCCCTTTGGTCCTCGCGCCTCACAGCACCCCGGCGGCACGCAGCAGGGTGCGGGCCCGCGCGGCGTCCTCCTCGGCCACCAGAACACGGCGCGGCAAGGCGCCGATGGAGCCCTCGACGATGCTCATATTGCGGTCCGCGATCATGTAGTCGAGGCCGCTCTCGCCGAGCAGCGCCTCGATATAGGTCAGCAGAACCGCATCATTGGTGCGCAGCAGCTCTTCCAAGACGCTCTCCTTTCGGCTCTCGCACATCCCTTACCATCAAGCCGTCTGCGGGGCGAGGGGCGTGCGCGGCCGAGCCCCGCGGCCGCGGGCGTTCGGTCGCGCTTCACAGGGCTTTGCCCTGGGTGTATGTCTGGCGGCACGTGACCTTCGGACAAAGGGAGCAGGCGCATGGTTTCCCCCAAGCCGGGCGATGGTCTGGTGACGGTCTTCGGCGCGTCCGGTTTCATCGGCCGCCACGTGGTGGGGGCCTTGGCGCGGGACGGCTGGCGCATCCGCGCGGCCGAGCGCCGGCCCGATCTCGCGGGGCACCTGCAGCCCCTGGGCGGCGTGGGGCAGATCATGCCCGTCCAGGCCAATCTGCGCTATCCGGACTCCGTGCGCCGCGCTGTGGAGGACGCCGATGCGGTGATCAATCTCGTCGGCATTCTCGCCGAGAGCGGCAAGCAGACCTTCAAGGCCGTGCATGTGGAGGGGGCGCGGGCGGTGGCCGAGGCCGCCAGGGAGGCCGGAGCGCAGGCCCTGGTGCATCTTTCCGCCATCGGGGCCGATCCGAAGTCGAAATCCAACTATGCCCGCACCAAGGCCGAGGGCGAGGCGGCCGTGTTCGGAGCCTTTCCCTCGGCGGTCATCATGCGCCCCTCGGTCGTCTTCGGGCCGGAGGATCAGTTCTTCAACCGCTTTGCGGCCCTTGCCCGCTTCTCGCCCTTTCTCCCGCTCATTGGCGGCGGGCGCACGCGCTTCCAGCCGGTCTATGTGGGCGATGTGGCGGCGGCCGTCGCCGCGGCGCTGGCGGGGCGGGCGGAGCCGGGCCTCACCTATGAGCTCGGCGGGCCCGAGATCCTGACCTTGAAGGAGATCTTGCGGCTGGTGCTCGACTATACGGGCCGCAAGCGAATCCTGCTCTACATGCCGTTCTGGCTCGCCAAGCTGCAGGCCCTGCTCACCTGGCCCCTGCCCACCGGTTTCAGGCCCATCACGGTCGATCAGGTGCGGCTGCTCCAGCGCGACAATGTGGTGAGCGAGGCCGCCATCGCGGAAGGGCGCACGCTGGCCGGCCTCGGCATCGAGAGCCCCCACGCGGTCGAGACCATCGTGCCGCCCTATCTCGAGCGCTTCCGCCCGAAGGGCCAGTTCGCCCATTACCGGCTGTAACGCGTGCGCCGTCCGGGCGAGCGCCCTTCGTCTGCACGAGGATCGTCGCCCGCGCAGGTCTCAGTCGTCGTCGAAATAGCCGCGCTCGGCACCGCGGTGGCAGGCCGCGCAATTGGCCATGGTGCCGGCCCGCTTGCGCGCCCGGGCCGAGACCTCTCCGCGATGCTCGCTCACGAACCAGCCAAGCTTGGTGATGCGCAGGGGCGGCTTGCCCTCGCCTCCCCGCCGCTTGCGCCAGCGCCGGCCTGCATCGGCGGCATGGGCGACGAGATAGGCCTCGATCTTTTTCGCATCCTCCGCATCGAGGCTCGCATCATCGCCGAAATGATCCTCGAGACCCGCCATGATCGCCTTCCAGGAGGCCGCCGGCAGAAAGCCCGCCGGGAACGCCAGATGGCACGCGCCGCATTCCTTTTTCACCAGCGGATCGGTCACGGGGCGGACATAATCGTCATCGGCCCGCGCGGGCCCGCCGCTGCCAGGCAGCCCGGCGAGTGCGAGGGCAAGAGCGAGCGCGCCGCAGGCGCCCGTCATGATGGTGGTCTTGGATGAAATCGGCATCTGTCTTCCCCTTTTCTACGTTGGATCGGGCCGGGTGCCGGATGGCGTGCGGCCGGCCCGCCTGCCTCGTCATGGGTGGCGGGTGCTACTGCCCCATCATGAATGTGATGAAATCGCCCTTCTCGCGGGCCGTGCAGGTGCGCCCGAGCACGCTTCGGCAATTGCGCCGGAACCATTTCTCGACCTTCTTGCGGTCCGTGTAGC
>JALUTE010000269.1:0-5313 GCA_027058255.1 Methyloligella sp.
TCATCTGGTCGATGAGCGGCCACAGGGCCGCGGCTCCGCCCACGGCGGCAAATGCGCCGGTGGCGATGAACAGGAAATCACGGCGTGTCGGCTCGTCGCTTTCCGTCATGGTATGAGACGCCAAGGCTGCCTCCCTCGAAGGTGTGTCGTCCCGTCGGTCCCACCTCGATGATCCGCTGGCGTGCCCGCCCATCCAAGTGGGACGCCGAACATGACGACAAATCAACTCACGATGGGTTGTGGGGGCCGCGCGGACCACCAGCAAATGGACTCTCCGTCAATGAACGATGGTGCGAGCACTCTTGGCACTCCGCCCGAATTTTCTCAAGGGCTCCTCTTGGACAATTTGGCGCATCCGTGCACGGCTCCGGGCCGCAGGGAACCGGTCGCGCGCGCCCAACGAATGGGTTTTCAAGCAAGGCCCGGCGGGGCAAAGTGGCGCGCCAGAAAGACGGGACCTTCGGTGGAGCAGGCGGACAGATGAGGCAAACGAGCAACAGCGAGAGCGGGAGCAAGAGCGCTGACGGCGGGCCCGAGGCGCGCAAGGCACGCGCCAGGGCCTGGTTCGAGAAGCTTCAGGGGCGCATCTGCGCTGCTTTCGAGGCATTGGAGGACGAGCTGCAGACCGGCCCGCAGGCCACCCGTCCGGCTGGCCGGTTCACCCGAACGCCCTGGAAGCGCACCGACCATACCGGCGGCGATGGCGGCGGCGGCACCATGGCGATGATGCGCGGACGGCTGTTCGAGAAGGTGGGCGTGCACACATCCACCGTTTTCGGCGAGTTCGCACCCGAGTTCCGCGACCAGATTCCCGGCGCGGCCGAGGACCCGCGTTTCTGGGCCTCGGGCATCTCTCTGATCGCACACATGCACAATCCCAACGTCCCGGCCGTGCACATGAACACCCGCTATGTGGTGACATCCCGCTCCTGGTTCGGAGGCGGCGCGGATCTCACACCGGTGCTCGCCCGCCGGCGCAGCCAGGACGACCCGGACAGCATCGCCTTCCACGCCGCCATGGAGCGCGCCTGCCGCGCCCATCCCGCGGTCGCCGACTATGAGCGCTTCAAGGCCTGGTGCGACGAGTATTTCTACCTGCCGCACCGGAATGAGCCCCGCGGCATCGGCGGCATTTTCTACGACTATCTGAACACCGGCGATTTCGACGCCGAGCTCGCCTTCACCCGCGATGTGGGGCTCGCCTTTCTCCAGGTCTATCCCGAGATCGTGCGCCGAAACATGGACACGCCCTGGACCGAGGCGGATCGGGAGGAGCAGCTCGTGCGCCGCGGGCGCTATGTGGAGTTCAACCTGCTCTATGACCGGGGCACGATCTTCGGCCTGAAGACCGGCGGCAATGTGGATTCGATCCTCTCCTCCATGCCGCCCGTCGTGAAATGGCCCTGACCGGGGGGGCACCCTTCGCTCCCCGCCACCGGCCGCCCCCTGAGCGGAAAACAAGGACCACCGTCATGCACCGACAAGCCATCGTCGCCTACGGAGCGCCGCTCGAGGCGCGCGAGGATCCGACGCCCGAGCCCGCGGGCACTCAGGTGCTGGTGCGGGTCAGCCATTGCGGCGTCTGCCATTCGGACGTTCACCTGCAGGACGGCTATTTCGATCTCGGAGAGGGCAAGAGGCTGGACGTGACGGCCGGCCGCGATCTGCCCTTCACCCTGGGGCACGAGATCGCTGGCGAGGTCGTTGCCCTCGGCCCCGATGCCGAAGCGGCGGCCGGCGAGGCCCCCGGCGACATGGCCCGCCTCGCCCGGCCCGGTGCGCGCGTCGCCGTCTATCCCTGGATCGGCTGCGGGGCATGCAGCCTGTGCGGGCGCGGGCTCGAGCATTTGTGCAATCGCCCGCGCGCCCTCGGCATCACGGTGGATGGCGGCTATGCCACCCACGTCCTGCTGCCGCATCCCCGCTATCTCCTCGACATGGAGGGGCTCGCGCCGGAGATGGCCGGCTGCTTCATGTGCTCGGGGCTGACCGCCTACAGCGCCTATCGAAAGGCCGAGCCCTTCCTCCATGCCGGCCCGCTCGTCATCGTCGGCCTCGGCGGCGTTGGCATGATGGGCCTTCAGATCGCCCGTGCGCTGACGGACGGCCCGGTGCTCGTGGCCGATGTGGCCGCCGCCAAGCGCGAGGCGGCCCTCGGCGCGGGGGCGACGGAAGCCTTCGATCCCGGCGAGCCGGAGGCGCGCAAAGCCATCCTCGCCCGCACGGGCGGCGGCGCGGGCGCCGTGATCGACTTCGCCGGATCGCAGAGCTCCATGCACTTCTCGCAAGGGCTCGTGGCCAAGGGCGGCGCCGTTGTCGTGGTCGGGCTCATGGGCGGGCGCTTCTCACTGCCTGTGCCCATGTTCCCGCTGCGCGCCCTCTCGATCATCGGCAGCTATGTGGGCTCTCTGGAAGAGGCGCGCGCGGTGCTGGACCTTGCACGCAGAGGGCGGATCGCACCCATTCCGGTCACCCTTCGCCCGCTCGCCGAGGCCGATCGCAGCCTCAACGATCTGCGCGAGGGAAACGTGCTCGGCCGCATCGTCCTGACGCCCTGACATCCTGACGCCCGCGCGGCAAGCCCCCGGAGGCCGCAGGCACGCGGCACGGGACTCGGCAGGGATCAGAAGTGATAGACGGCCTCGACGAGGGCGCGATAGTCGGTGCTCGGCTGGGCGCCGTTGAGATCCGCGGCAATGGGAATCTGCACCCCGCCCTTGAGCGCGAACTGGCGATAGGTCCACCAGATCACCGGCGAGAGGAACATCTGCCAGCCGCCCGTATTGGCGAGCGCAAGGCCACCGAGCCGGTCGCGCTCCCGGCTCTCCCAATTGAGCTCGAGCATCAGGACCGTGTCGGGCTCGTCATATTCGGTGAGCACCGGTCGCACACCGCCGACGAGGTCGAGAAAAAGCGCATCGCCCTTCTTGAGCCCGCGAGCGCCCTCACCATTGAGCTTGTAGCGCGCATCCGCAAAACCGTACCAGCGCCGCCCCTCGTAACCGGCGGCCACGCCCACCAGCACATCGGTCGAGCCCGAGCCGAGCGGCGGCACCGTGCCATCGTCCGCCGTCGGCAGCTTGGTCTTCACGAAAACGGAGGCCTTGCGCTGGGCGCCCGGCAGATTCTGGAGAAAGAACTGGTATTTTGTGCCCAGGACCACGTCGCCGAGCCCGTCAGACGAGAAGCCGTCCACCGACGTCCAGGCATAGGGAAGCTCGATCGAGACCTCCCAGTCCGAGGTGATGCCGTATTCGAGACCGAGGAAAAGCTCGCGCCTGCGCTCTTCATGGCCGTAGCCGCGGTCGCGATCGGCATGGACGCCGACGGTGACCTCGGTGCCGCCCTTCCATATGGTCTCCGGGCCGGCGCTGAAGAGCGGGCCATGCGCCGAGGCGGTCGACACGCCGAGGATCACGAAGAGGAGCGCGACGGAAAGGACCGCAATCGGCGCGCCTGAACGGACAGTCGTCTCGCGACAGAACATCATGGCCAGCCTCCCCCGTCTCGGCGGCCTCAGCCGCGCGTGAAGCCCCGCAGGGCGAAGCCCGCATCCTTGACGATCTGCCTGGCCCGGCTCTTCGTCAGCGTCGCACCATCCCTCATGGTCACGACCACGAGGCCCTTGTTGATGTAGACTTTCAGTTTCTCGACGCCCTTGACGGCCTTGAGCTTCTTCTCGATGCCATAGGCGCAGAACGGACAGGCCAGACCGTCCACCTTGAGCTTGTACACCTGCCCCGCCCAGGCCGCCTGGCCCCCGAGAATGCTCAGCGCAACTGCGGCCGCGATCGTCCAGCGTTTCATGTTCGGCTCTCCTTCTTGGTCGATGGCACGTCCCGACGCGATGCCCGGTCCCGTGCATGTCGCCCCCTCCTTGCCCTCCGTATCTCGGTACGGTGTCAAGGGGCCACGTTCACCTTTGCGAGAGTCGCCTCACGCACGCCCGGACTCCAAGGAGGCGTGCCGCGAACCGGTTGGACGAGCGGCGCGGTCACCTGTGCGAGCTGAAGACCTTGGAACCGCTCGCCGTGAAGGCCAGAACGTCATAGGGATCGCGCTCGCCGTTCTCCAT
Source organism: Methyloligella sp. (assembly GCA_027058255.1). GTDB lineage: Bacteria > Pseudomonadota > Alphaproteobacteria > Rhizobiales > JALUTE01 > JALUTE01. The sequence goes on from JALUTE010000269.1 coordinate 4,076, forward strand.
GCCCGGAGAGCCCGACGGCATGCCGGGAACCGCAAGCCCGAGAACATTCGGACGCTCGGAGAGCAGGCGCTGCACGTCGGCCGCCGGCACATGGCCCTCGATGGTATATCCGCCCACCCGCGCCGTGTGGCACGACTGCAGCTCGTCCCGCACGCCGGCCATGCGCTTGACCATGTCCATGCTGTCCATGTTCTTCACGGTGACCTTGAACCCGGCCTTGCGCATGTGCTCGACCCATTTGCCGCAGCAACCGCAGGTCGGGCTCTTCCACACCGTCACGGGCGGCAGCTCACCGGCAAGGGTGATGCGTGGCGCGATCAGCATGGCGACCGCGATCAGGCCCAGGAGCAGTTTTCTCATGTCGATCCATCCTTCGTCATCGTAACAAGCATGACCATGCCTCGCATGTCATGTCTCGCGCGGCCATGTCTCGCACGGCCATGTCTGGTTCTTCCCCGGCGCACCGGCAGGATCTGAGCGCCGCAAGCGCCGGCCGGTCCGTCCAGCCCTCTTCAAGGACACGCCGGGCATGGACGCTTTGTCAAGGTCCGACCGGCGCATTGCAGCCCCGCGCGCGGACGGCGATGTCTGCCGCCCGCGCACGCCATGGCCTCTCGATACGGCCTGTCGATGGCGCCCGGCCTCGGACCTAGCGCCCCGATTGCATGCCGCCGCCCTTGCCATGCATGTGGTCCTTGGCGCCCTCGGCATGGCCGTGGTCCTCGCCCTTGGCGTGATGCCCGTCCCCCTTGTGGGAGTCGTCATGACCGGCCTTGCCCTGGTCCTTCATGGTCTGGCCCATCATCGGGCCGGAGCCGCGCATGCCGCCCTGCATCTGCCCGCCCGGCATCTGCGCCTGGGCCATCGTCTGGCTCTGACCGGATGCGGAGCCTTTCGCCGCATCGGGGCCATGCGCGAGCGCGGCGCCCGCGGCAACGACGGCAGACGCCATCAGGGCGCCGACAAGCAGCGGAGCATTGGCGGCTTTGAATCGTGTCATGTTGCAAGTCTCCTCAACGCGACCGGCAGCCGAAGGTCTCCGTGCGCCGACCGTCATCCCATGTGACCGGATGCGCACCCTCATGGTGCGCTCCTTCACGCCGCCTCCACATAGGCGCGATCTGTGACGGAACCATGTGGCGACAAGACCTGTTTTGTAACAGTGCGTCACAAGCCGGTGATGGCGTTGCGCCGCGTTACACGAACGGCGCCGCGCAGGGAGGGCCGGGGCGCCGTTC
>JALUTE010000269.1:5323-12035 GCA_027058255.1 Methyloligella sp.
GCGCTTGAGGTGCTTTCTCACCAGCCCCACGGCTATCGGCAGCAGGGTCAGCGCGCCGAGCGCGATGACCGAGACGAGGATCCGCCGCGTCTCGCCCGTGGCCATCTCGCCGCCGAAATGGGCCAGGAGAAAGCTCGCCGGCAGGATTCCCGCGAATGTGGCGAGGGCGAATCGCCAGAAGCTGAGCACCGTCAGCCCCGCCGCATAGCTCACCAGGTCGAACGACACGAAGGGCAGGAGGCGGCTGACAAACACGATCCCCATCAGCATGTTCTGCGAGCCGGCCCAGCCGGTCTCGAGCCGGTCGCCGAACCAGCGCCGAATCAGCTCATAGCCCGCCAGGCGCGCGATCCAGAAGGCCCCGATCGCGCCGAGCTCGGCGCCGATGGCCACATAGAGCGTGCCCCATCCATGCCCATAGGCGGCACCGGCTGCCAGCGCGATCGGCGCGCTCGGGATGGGGCTGATGAGAATCGCGGTCATCATCAGGCCGACCACCATCACCGGACCCCACAGGCCGAGCCCCTCGATCCACCTCTGGAGCTTGTCGCCATCGAGGATGAGCGAGAGATGCCCCCCCTCCTTCAGAAGCCAGTAGCCGACTAGAAGGGCGAGGAGAAGAAGGAGACCCGCCGAGACCTTGAGGAGCGCGGTCCGGTTCGTCGTCGTGGTCATGGGCGCATTGTCCTGGTTGCGTGGCTCCGGCTCTTGCGGCCGGGTGCCCCATTCTACGCCCTCGTGAGCGCCATTGACATGCCGACGGCGACGTGCGCCGCCCGCAGGATGCGCGCGCCGCCTCGCCGATCACGCGCGCGGAAGCGTGATCTCGACCCTGAGGCCGCCGCCGGGCCCCGCGCCGAGCGCGATCTCGCCGCCATGGCCGCGCACGATCGAGCGCGCCACCGTTAGACCGAGGCCGGTGCCGCCGGTCTCGGGATTGCGCGAGGTCTCGAGCCTCTGGAACGGCCGGAACACGTGCTCGCGCAGCGCCTCGTCGATGCCCGGCCCCTCGTCGTCGATCCGGATCACGATCCGATCCCCATCGTCACTGGCGGCCACCTTCGCGCGCTTGCCGTATTTTGCGGCGTTCTCGATCACATTGGTGAGCGCCCGCCGCAGGGCGACCGGCCGGCAGCGATAGGGCATGGCACGGCGGCCAAGGGTCAGCTCCACCGCCGCTCCCGTGTCCGTGAGATCGTCGCACACCCGCTGCAGCAGCGGCCCGAGATCGACCACCACGGCCGCCTCGCCCCCCGCCTCGCCACGCGCAAAGGAGAGGACCGAGGAGATCATCTTCTCCATGTGCTCCAGGTCCTCCAGCATCTTGCGGCGCTGCACCGCATCCTCGACCAGCTCGGCGCGCAACCGCAGCCGCGTGATCGGGGTCCCCAGATCATGGGCGATGGCGGCGAGCATCCGCGTGCGGTCCTCGACGAAACGCTGGATCCGCGCCTGCATCTGATTGAAGGCATGAGAGGCACGGCGCACCTCGAGCGGCCCGTTCTCCGGCAGGGGTGGCGCATGCACGTCCCGGCCGAGCCTGAGCGCGGCATCGGCAAAGCCCTTGAGCGGCGCCGTCAGCCGGTTGACGACCAGGCAAGCGAGAATGGCGACGGCCCCCAGCATGACGAGCATGGAGAAGACGAAGCGGAACGACCAGTGCGATGCCTCCTCGCCGAGGGGTGCCGTGAAGAGCAGCCAGCTCCCGTCGCGCAGCGGCACCGAGACCAGCAGGGCCTCTCCCCGCGCCCCCTCGGCGCGTGCGCCGGTCGTGGCGGTTTTCCCGCCCGCTCGCCTGGCCGCGCTCGGCCCCGCCGGCGCCGGCATGGGCGCCACCGTGGCGACCGACGTCGCCGCCTCCCGCAGGCCGCCGCGCTCGAGGCTCGCCCGAACGGCATGAACGATGGGCGGCACCTTGCCCGGATCGGCCGGAGCGAGCCGCCGGGGTGGCGGCATCATCGCGCGCCGGACCCTGAGATGCGGCGCGCTCACCCGGGCCACGATCCTCGCCCATTCCGCCTCGGCGGCATGCTCGACCAGGCTCTTGATGGTCGCGATGTGCTCGCCCAGATGCGCGCCATTGGAGAGCTCCACGGCCTCGGAGCGATCCGCGAAATAGAACACCATGCTGAGCAGGTGCGAGCCCATCAGCCCGACGACCAGCACGATGATCGTGCGGGCCGTCAGCGTCTCAGGTATGAGCCGGGTCATCGTGTGTCACATCGCTGGTGAACATGTAGCCGCCTCCGCGCACGGTCTTGATCAGCTCCGGCGCCTTGGGGTCGCGCTCGATCTTGCGCCTCAGCCGGCTCACCTGCATGTCGACGCTGCGGTCGAACGGGGCCTCGCTGCGCCCATGGGTGATGTCGAGAAGCTGATCGCGGGTCAGCACCCTGTGCGGGCGCTCGGCAAAGGCCACCAGCAGATCGAACTCGCCCGTGGTCAGCTCGACCACCAGGCCGTCCGGTGAGGTGAGCCGCCGGCGCGCAATGTCGAGCGTCCAGCCCGAAAAGCGCAGCACCGTCCGCGCACGATCCGCGGGCCCGGCGGTCGCGGCGCGGCTGCGCCTCAGGACCGCCTTGATCCGCGCCGCCAGCTCGCGAGGATTGAAGGGCTTGGCCATATAGTCGTCCGCGCCCATCTCCAGGCCGATGACCCTGTCCGTCTCCTCGCCCATCACGGTGAGCATGATGACGGGGATGGCCGATCGCGTTCTCAGGTCCCGGCAGAGCGCCAGACCATCCTCGCCCGGCAGCATCAGATCCAGCACGATGAGGTCGATCTTCCATTCCTCGAGCGCCTGGCGCATGGCCCGGCCATCCGCAACCGCCGTGACACGGTAGCCCTGCTTGGTGAGGAAACGCGCGAGCAGATCGCGAATCTCGCGATCGTCGTCCACCACCAGAACGTGCCCTGCAAGGGATCCGGAAGCCGCGCTCATGCGCGCAATATAGCTCGCGGCACGCCCCCGCACGACAGGAATGTGTAACGCTGTGCAACAGCGACCAGTTCCGTGACAGGCCGTTACCAACACCCGCCCCCCGCGTGATGGTTGCGTGACAGAGGCTCCCTATCTTCAGGGTCCGAGAGCGGCATGCTGCCTCGTGCAGGCCATCGCACGAGACGCCAAGGCCGCTGGGAGATCGCTGCTTGAGAGGAGCCGTCCCATGCCCAAGACCATAACCGCCCATCCGCACGAGCTCTCATCCGACACCCACCACAGGGCCCGTGAGAGCGGACGCATCTCGATCCCGGCGCTCGGCACGAGCCTCGGCCTGTTTTTCGCCATCACCTTCACCCTCTGCGTCCTGTTCGACCTCTGGGTGCCGTCCATGGCGATGAACAGCCTGTGGGCGCCCCTGCTTCCGGGCTTCACCTGGATCAGCTGGTCGAGCTTCCTGCTCGGCCTCGTGGAGACCTTCGCCTATGGCTGGTACATCGCTCTGATCTTCGCGCCGCTCTACAACTATTTCTCGCGCATCTTCCGCCCGCAAGGCGGCTGAGGCGTGCGATGCAACCCGCCGAGCCATTCGATCGAACCTCTCGGATCGACAGGAGGAAAAAGATGAAGCACTGGGTCAGAACGGGTCTTGCGGCCGCCATCGCGGCCGGCGCCACCCTGGCGGTCGCGAGTGCGGCCAGCGCCCGCAATGTCGCCTATGTCCCCCTTGGAGACGCCAACGCCCTGGTGATCGTGGACACCGATACGGACAAGGTGGTCGGCCGCGTGGACGGCCTGCCCGGGGTTCACGGCCTGGCCGGCACGCCTGACGGCCGCTTCCTCATTGCCGGCAGCAACGTCGCCCGCGAGAAGGGCAAGAAGGCGCCGCCCAAGCCCAAGGGCATGTCCGCCAAGCAGCATGAGGCCCATCACAAGAAACCCGCCGGCGTGAAGACGATCGGCGACGAGGTCAGCACCCTCACCATTCTGCGCACCAGCGACAATGCGGTCGTGCGCCGGGTCGACGTGCCGGGTGGCGTGCACCATGTCGCCGTCAGCCCCGACGGACGCCTCGCGGTGGTGACCCATCCCGCCGAGGGGACCATCAGCGCCATCGACCTCGAGACCTTCAAGCTCGTCGCCAATGTGCCCACGGGCGCGCTGACGAACTATGTCGCCTTCAGCCCCGATGGCGCGGTGGTCTATGTGAGCAATGCCGGCAACGGCACGGTGAGTGCGGTGGACACCAAGCGTTGGTATGTGCGCTGGAACGCCGTGGTGGGCGAAAGCCCGGAGCATCTGGTGCTCTCCAAGGACGGCCGGCGCATCTATGTCAACAATGTGGATGACGGCTCGGTCTCCATTCTCGACACCGGGAAACGCGCCGTGGTGAAGACCATCAAGGTCGGCGAAGGTCTGCACGGAATCGACCTCGCGGACGACGGCAAGACGCTGATCGTGGCGGCGCTGGGCGACGACAAGATCGTCTCCATCGACCTTGCGAGCGGCAAGACCCGGACCGCCACGCTGAAGCCGACGCCCTATCATCTCGCGACGGTGCGCGGCACGGGCAAGGTCTATGTCTCGAGCAGCGACAAGCCGAAGATCTGGGTCGTCGATCAGAAGAGCCTGAAGGTTCTGGGCGAGATTCCCATCGGCGGCAAGGGCCATCAGATCGTGCAGGGCGCGGCCGGCTGACAGCCCGGCACTGCGCGATCGCAATGCCTCATGCAGAAGCGGGGCGGGGGCGGCACAGGGCCCTCGCCCTCGCGCCTTTCCGGCCCGCGCCCCGATCGCCCGGCCAGCGCGCGACGGCCTTGCACTGGCCTCGAGCGCAGGGCAGCGGGCAACACCCGACCTGGCTGACCGAAAGACGGAAAAGATGGAATGGTGCCCAGGGGCGGAATCGAACCACCGACACGCGGATTTTCAGTCCGCTGCTCTACCAACTGAGCTACCTGGGCCTGGGTTGGGACGTGCCGAAGACGGCAACCCGCACGGGCCGTGCTCTGCAAGGCGACGCGACCCCTCGCATGCGCCCGCGAGCCCGCTCGGACCACCGGCTTATAGAGAATCGTCGCCCGCCTGTCGAGTCGCCCCGCGGCCCTGCCAGCGGCGCCCATTCCCGGCCTGCGCGCGCCCCGCACGTCCGCCGTTTGCTTCCCCGCCCGCAGCAGCTATACCCTAGCCTCGATCGAGCCGGCCCACGCCGTCCGGATGCGCCGAGGCCGCGCGCGCCATGCAACGGGGACCCAGATCCATGACGAGGACCGCCCTGCCTTATCGGCCCTGTGTCGGAATCGTTCTGTTCGATGCGAACGGGCGGGTCTGGATCGGCCGGCGCATCCCCAAGGCCCATGACCGGCACGCCTTGCCGGACGGCGCAACCGAGGCGCCGCCGCATGTCTGGCAGATGCCGCAGGGCGGCATCGACGCGGGCGAGAGCCCCGAGGAGGCCGCCTTGCGCGAGCTCGCGGAGGAGACCGGCGTCACATCGGTGCGCATCCTGGCCGAGACCAGGGACTGGCTCACCTACGATCTGCCGCCCCACCTTGTCGGCATCGCCCTCAGGGGTCAATATCGCGGTCAGAAGCAGAAATGGTTCGCCATGCGCTTTCTCGGCGACGAGAGCGAGATCGATATCGGGCCGGGCCATGGCGAGGAGCCGGAATTCGACGCCTGGCGCTGGGCGCGGCCGGACGAGTTGCCCGCCTTGATCGTGCCCTTCAAGCGCCGGGTTTACGAGCAGGTGCTGCGCGAGTTCGCACCCTTTGCCGAGCAGCCGCAGGCCTGAGCAGTGCGGACCCGCCGCACCATTCATGAGAAAGACCAGCCGGAGGCCCCCCATGGCCCACAGACGCAGCGCAGCCGCTCCGAGCCAGCGCCAGCTTCGCATCGGCGAGCTGGTGCGCCATGCCCTCGCCGACATACTGTTGCGCACCGACATCGACGACCCGGAGCTCGCCCATGCCGCCCTCACCGTGTCCGAGGTGCGCGTGAGCCCGGACGGGCGCAATGCCAGCGTCTTCGTCATACCGCTCGGCGGAGAGCGGGGCGCGGAGATCGTGGCGGCGCTGGGCCGGCACGCGCGCTTCCTGCGCGGCGAGCTTGCGCGCGCCGTGCATCTGAAGTACACGCCTCACCTTTCCTTCCATTTGGACACCTCCTTCGACGAAGGTGACCGGATCGACGCGCTGCTGCGCTCGCCGCGCGTGGCGCGCGACCTGAAGGGAGAGGACGAGAGGCGGTAAGGCACGGCCCCGAGAGGCACGCCGAGCCGATATGGCGGTGCGGGCAGGCGCGCCCGGGCCGAGCAGAAGCGGGATCACGACAATGGCAAGGCGGCGCAAGGGACGCCCCGTCAATGGCTGGCTCATCCTGGACAAGCCAGAGGGGCTCACATCCACACGGGCCGTGGCGATGGTCAAGCGCCTGTTCGATGCGCGCAAGGCCGGCCATGCGGGAACCCTCGACCCGCTGGCCACCGGCGTTCTGCCCATCGCTCTCGGCGAGGCCACCAAGACCGTGCCCTATGTGGTGGACGGGCTCAAGAGCTACCGCTTCACCGTGCGCTGGGGCATGGAGACCAGCACCGACGACCGGGAGGGCGAGATCCTCGAGGAAAGCGATGCGCGCCCCACCCGCGAGGCAATCGAGGCCCTGCTTCCCGCCTTCACCGGCGAGATCATGCAGGTTCCGCCCCGCTTCTCCGCCATCAAGGTGGAGGGCGAGCGGGCCTATGACCTCGCCCTCCACCTTGATGGCGGAGAA
>JALUTE010000270.1 GCA_027058255.1 Methyloligella sp.
CTATGTGGGAGGCAAGGCCGGGCGCAGCTTCGCACTGGTCGCCGGGCCGTTCGCCAGCAAGAGCCAGGCGGACCGGCTCTGTGCCACGCTCGCCTTCAAGGGGCTCTCTTGCTCGCCGACGCCATTTACCGGCAAGCCCCTGTAGGACCGCGCCGGCTTTCGCCGCCCAAGCCGGTTCGATTGGCACGCCGCGTCCGGAATGCGCGCGGCGGCGCGGGTGGCACAAACCCGCAGGATGTCCCATTTTGGGACAGTTGCGCAATGACAGCGCGGTTTCGCCCGGCTTTGCCCTATTTCAGGCGCTTGGTGCGAGGACCGGAGCCGCCGGAGCTCGTGCTGGAGCTCGAGCCGCTCGAGTGGGTCAACCGCCCGGCGGAGATGAGCTTGGTGCGGAAGATGCCGTCGGCATCCGCCCAGCTTGCGTAGGGGTCCGCATGGGCGCGGGCCTTCACATAGCCCTTGTAGACATAGATCGTACCGTCCTTGCCGCGATACTTGATGAAGGACGCGGAGAGGGCGTTGGCGCTGGCGCTCCTGTTGGTGGCGATGGCACCGGAGCGCTGGAAGGTGCGGGCCCAGTATTTGGCGCCGCCCTTTTTCCAGGTCACCAGGCGGGTCTTGCCGGTGCCGGTGCCGCGGGCGAAACCCCGTCCGTTGCGGAGCCGCGCGATGGCGATGGCCCGGTCCTTGTGGTCGATCTTGAAGCCCGGTCCGCGCACGCGCGAGAAGTTCTCGGCCAGCGCGCGGGCATAGGCGGCGCCGTGGCCGCAACATCCGGCGCGCGAGCCGCCGAAGCCGGCGGCATGGGCCGCAAAGGGCGCCAAAAGCAAGACCGTGCCAAAGGCGGCGGCTGTGAGCTGTTTCATTTTGGGACATCCCCTTCCGCTAGCGCAACCGATATCCGAGGCCACACAAGTTCCGGGCCAAGTGCGCGCGGTCGGGACCGGGCTCTCATACGCCCAACGAAAAAGGCTCCGAAGGCCCGGAGCCATCGAAGCCTTTCTCGGCATGTCGAGATCGAAGCGGCCGTCAGGAGCCGTGTCCGCCATTGTGGCCGCCACCGCCACCACCGCCGACCACGGCGATCGCATTGGCCTGGCCGAAGTTCACGGCCTTGATGCGGTTGCCATGGTGGCTGTACGCCCGGATCTCCTGGACCGAGAGGTTCTTGGCCTTGGCGATCGCGGTGCCGCCGCAGCCGCACTTGCCCTTCACCACGGCGATGGCGTTGGCCTGGCCGAAATTCAGGGCCTTGATCTTGTTCTTGTGATGCGCCTTCGCCTTGATGAGCTGAGAGCTGACATTCGCCGCATAGGCGACGGCCAGGCTCTTGGGCTTGGGCTTGTAGTATCCACCGGCGCTTGCAGTGCCAGCGGTGAGTGCAACGGCGATCCCGGCCGCTGCCAGCGTTGCGAAGATACGCTTGGACATGGGTTCACTCCTCACTGCAACGTGTACGCGGAACTTTCCGCCCTTGTAGCCAAGCACAAAATTGGAAAAAGGTAAATGCGCAACAACAAATAACATTAAATTAACCATACAGTCCACAATTGGCACAGTATAACTGTTCGAAGACGATGCATCATCTTCGGCAACGACGCAAGAGTGCGCCGCAGAACGACGGTGGACGCGTGGCCGTGCGCCGGTTGCACGCGCCTTACTTCTGCACTCATGTGGGGTAAAGCAAAAGCCGTGCCGATTGGCCCGTCCCGCGTGCGGGCCGGCCCCCGAGGCTCACACGGAGGGATCGCGAATGATGAAGCGGTAGGCGGCGTCCTCGTCGATGCCGGACTCGCTCAGCGCCCAACTGCGAATCGAGATGCCGGCCTGGTGCACGGTCTCGGGATCGCCGGAGATCAGCGGGTGCCACCACGCAAGCGGCTTGCCCTCGCCGCGCAGGCGGTAGGCGCAGGTCGCAGGCAGCCAGTCGATGGCACCGACCGTCTCCGGCGAGATCGGCACGCAGCCGGGCACGATGCGGTGGCGACGGTCATAATCCTTACACCGGCAGCGGCCAATATCGAGCAGGCGGCAGGCGATGCGCGTGAGGTGTCGCTCGCCGGTATCCACGTCCTCGAGCTTGATGAGACAGCATTGCGCGCAACCATCGCACAGCGCCTCCCATTCTTCAGGCGCGAGCTCCGCGAGGGATTTGGTCTCCCAGAAGGCGGGTTCGGTGTCGGAGTCGGATGTCATGACATCATGCCGGGATTCGGTATAAGCTGCGCCATCGCAAGCTGGCAGCGTGGCGGACAGGCCGCACCGGCCGGAGAGGGAATGGCGAACGGCCGTGCAGCGGGCGGGCGCGGGCGGGCGGCAATCCCCGCAATGGGCCGGACGGTCGGCAAGCCATGCATGACCAAGACAACAGCCAAGACGGGGCAGCCCCTTGAGTGACTGGATGTTCAGACGAGGCGGGCGCGGCCGTCTGATCAACTGGCTGGCGCTCGATTCCTGGATCGACTCCACCTTGTCCGATGGCTGGGACGATTTCAAGGACCGCTGGAACGCGGCCTCCAGCATCTTCGCCCGTTTTCGCCTCACGGGCCTGATGCGCGTGCTCAACGAGCTTGCCTCCGAGGGGCTCACCCTCGGCACGCTCGGCCTCGCCCTGATGCTCGCGCTCGCGATCCCGGCCTTTCAGGAGATCGACGAGGGCAATTGGAAGGCGACCGGCCGCTACAGCGTCACCTTCCTCGATCGCAACGGCAAGGAGATCGGCAAGCGGGGCATTCTGCACTCGGACGCCGTGCCGCTGGACGAGATGCCGGACTATGTGATCAAGGCGGTGCTCGCCACCGAGGATCGGCGGTTCTTCCAGCATTTCGGCATCGACGTTCTGGGCACCCTGCGCGCCCTCATCGAGAACCTGCGCGCCAACACCGTCGTGCAAGGCGGCAGCTCCATCACCCAGCAGCTTGCCAAGAATCTGTTCCTCACCTCCGAGCGCTCCCTCCAGCGCAAGATCAAGGAGGCCTTCCTCGCGCTCTGGCTGGAATCGCGCCTCACCAAGCGCGAGATCCTCAAGCTCTATCTGGATCGGGCCTATATGGGCGGCGGTGCCTTCGGGATCGAAGCGGCGGCCCAGCTCTATTTCGGAAAATCGGTGCGCAAGGTGACGCTGGCGGAGGCGGCCATGCTGGCCGGCCTCTTCAAGGCGCCGACCCGCTACTCGCCCAATGTCAATCTCGGCACGGCGCGCGCGCGGGCCAATGAGGTGCTCTCGAACATGGTCGAGGCCGGCTTCATGACCGAGGGCCAGGTGCATGGGGCACGGGTCAATCCAGCCACGCCCATCGAGACCAAGAATCCCGACAGCCCCGACTATTTCCTGGACTGGGCCTTCGAGGAGGTTCAGCGGCTCGCCGAGGGACGGGGCGAGTTCGTGCTCACCGCCCGCACCACCATCGACCTCAACATGCAGCGGGCGGCCAATGACGCCGTCGCCTCCACCATGCGCCAGTTCGGCCGCTCCTATGGCGTGCGCCAGGCCGCGCTCGTGAGCATGGAGGTGGACGGCGCGGTGCGGGCCATGGTGGGCGGGGTGGATTATGGCGAGAGCCAGTTCAACCGTGCCGCCCATGCCAAGCGCCAGCCCGGCTCCTCCTTCAAGCCCTATGTCTATCTGACGGCGCTCGAGAACGGCTACACGCCCAACTCCCTCGTGGTGGACGGGCCGGTCTCCTGCGGGCGCTGGTCGCCGCGCAACTATTCCGGCGGCTATCGCGGGCGCATGACCCTCACCACGGCGCTGGCCAAGTCCATCAACACGGTCGCGGTCAAGCTCTCCCTCAGGGTGGGACGAGAGAAATTGCTCGCCAACGTCCACAAGATCGGCCTCACGCGGGTGCGCAAGACCTGCTCCATGGCACTGGGCGATACGGGGCTGACGCCGCTGGAGCACACGGGCGGCTATGCGGTTTTCGCGAGCGGCGGCAAGAATGTGCGCCCCTATGCCATTCTCGAGCTCCGCAACTCGAAAGGCGATCTCATCTATTCGCGCGACAGGGACGAGCCGCCCTACAGACAGATTTTCGAGCGCCGGCATGTGGAGGACCTCAACCGGATGCTGGCCCAGGTGGTGGCGA
>JALUTE010000271.1 GCA_027058255.1 Methyloligella sp.
CAGAAGGAGACCGCGCCATGGCCCATGCGCTTCGCGCCGGCGCCGCCTATTTCGCCCTGGTGTTCGCCGCCGGCTTCGCGCTGGCCGTGCCGCGCGAGTTGCTGCTCACGCCGCTCTGGGGCAAGACGGGCGCCATTGTCGCCGAGTTGCCGGTGATTCTCTCCCTGTCCTGGTGGCTTTCTCTGCGGATCGCCCGACGCACGCCGGTGCCTGCGCACCCGGTGCCCCGCCTCGTCATGGGCAGCTTCGCCTTCGCACTGCTGATGGCTGGCGAGACGGGGCTGGCCTACCTGCTCTCGCAGCCCCCGCCCGCCGAGACCATCCTGCGCGCTCCCACCGCAGCCGGCCTTGTCGGACTCGCGGGCCAGATCGTCTTCGCCCTCATCCCCTGGATGCAGTGCCTCGTGGGCGCGAACACGCGGAGTTGATCCCCGGCAGGCGGCATTGCCCTTTGTGCGCCTTTGTCCTAATCTAGCGTCAAGTGAACCCAGGACACGAGACACAAGGAGTCCTCCGGCGCCCGCTCGGGCTCCGGAGTTTGACGCATGGCCAAGAACAAGCTACCGACCGTGCCGTCCAGCCAGGGCGGGCTCGCCCGCTATCTGGACGAGATTCGACGCTTTCCCATGCTCGAGCCCGACGAGGAGTACATGCTCGCCAAGCGCTGGCGCGAGCATGAGGACACCGAGGCGGCGCACAAGCTGGTGACCTCCCATCTCAGGCTCGTGGCACGCATCGCCATGGGCTATCGCGGCTATGGCCTGCCCATCGGCGAGGTGATCTCCGAGGGCAATGTGGGCCTCATGCAGGCGGTGAAACGCTTCGACCCGGACAAGGGGTTCCGCCTGGCCACCTACGCCATGTGGTGGATCCGCGCCGCCATTCAGGAATACATTCTGCGCTCCTGGAGCCTGGTCAAGATGGGGACGACGGCAGCGCAGAAGAAGCTCTTCTTCAATCTGCGCAAGGTCAAGGGCCAGCTCCAGGCCCTGGAGGAGGGCGACCTGCACCCCGATCAGGTCAAGGAGATCTCCCGCCGCCTCGGCGTGCCCGAGGACGACGTGATCTCCATGAACCGGCGCCTGGCGGGCGACAGCTCGCTGAATGCGCCGGTGCGCAACGATTCCGAATCCGGCGAATGGCAGGACTGGCTGGTGGATGAAGGCATCGACCAGGAGACCCAGCTCGCCGAGGCGGAGGAGCTGGAGCACCGACGCCACTTCCTGGAGCAGGCCATGGAGGCACTGAACGAGCGCGAGCGGCGCATCTTCACGGCGCGGCGCCTGTCGGAGGATCCGATGACCCTGGAGGAGCTCAGCCAGGAATTCGGCGTCAGCCGCGAGCGTATCCGGCAGATCGAGGTGCGCGCCTTCGAGAAGGTTCAAAAGGCCGTGAAACAGGCTGCGGCGGAGGCAGAGGCGGCAACCCAGGGCGGTGCAACCGCGCAAGCGCCGGCTCGGGCCTGACGGCAGGCGCCTCGGCGGGTGCCATCGCGCCCGCGCTGGCTCCGGCGCATGAGCAAAGGGGCGACAGGTGGCAGCGGGGCAAACCATCGGCTTCATCGGGACCGGCATCATGGGGGCGCCCATGGTGCGCCGCCTCATCACCGCCGGCCACACCGTGCGCGTGTGGAACCGCACGCGCGCCAAGGCAGCGGCGCTCACCGAAGACGGGGCGCAGATCGCGGACAGCCCGCGAGCGGCCGCCCAGGGCGCCGGCTGGGTGATCGTCATGGTCGCCGACGGACCCGCCAGCGACGCGGTCATTTTCGGCGATGACGAAACGGAGGGCGCAGCGGCCGGCATGGCGGCGGGCGCCAATCTCATCGTCATGAGCTCCATCCCGCCGGACACCGCGAAGCGCCAGGCGGCGAGCCTCACCGAAAGAGGCATCGGCTATCTCGATGCGCCGGTCTCCGGCGGCGAGGGCGGTGCGCGCGAGGGCCGGCTCGCCATCATGGCCGGCGGCGCGCGCGCCGTGTTCGAGGCAGCAGAGCCGATCTTCGCCCGCCTCGGCCGAGCGACCTATCTCGGCCCCGCAGGCGCGGGCTCGCTCGCCAAGCTCGCCAATCAGCTCATCGTCGGCTGCACCATCGCAACCGTCGCCGAGGCCCTTCTCCTCGTCGAGCGCGGCGGCGGCAACGCTGGCGCCCTGGCGGACGCCCTCGCCGGCGGCTTTGCCGATTCGCCCATTCTCCAGAATCACGGCCGGCGCATGGTCGCGGGCGATTTCGAGGCCGGCGGCCCCGTGCGCATCCAGCGCAAGGATCTCGCCTCGGCCGCGGCGCTTGCCGCCGATCTTGGCCTCACGCTCCCCATGCTCGCCGAGGCGCTCTCGATCTATGACGATCTTCTGGCGGGCGGGCACGGCGATCTCGACCACAATGCCGCCTGGCTGGAGCTGCGCCGGCGCAACCGCCTCGACACTTGAGGAGGAGGCGTGCTCCGGTTGGGTCCGCGTCTAACCGACGAGCAGGCCCACCATGGCGATATAGGTCAGCCCGTGCACAAGCTGATCGACCCCGAAGACGCGCCAATAGGCGCTCTCCTCCGGTGTCCAGCCGCGGGCATGGCCCATGCGCTCCTTGGCCCAGTCCATGTGATAGTGGATGGCGCCCTCGCCGGCGAGCAGCATGCCGGCAAAGGCAAGGCTGACGGGAGGCAGAATGAGGAACACCGGCGTGGTGAGCACCAGGTGGATGGTGACGTGAACGAGCCCGCCCGGATGCCCGTAGCGCCCCTTGTTCCGGTACTGATAGGGGGTCTGCAGAAAAAAATCCGCCAGCATGTGCTTGGCGAGCAGATAGCCGAGAGCCGCGAGGATGAGCTGCGGGGCCTGTGCTGCGTCTTCCATGATCGTGATGCCTCGTCCGTCCCCTCGCCTGGCCCCGTCTTGGGCAGGTTCGATGCCGATTGGCCGCCCGCTGATCGCCCCGGCGACATGCCCGGCGCCCCCTTCCGCGCCGCCACGCCCCCCACGGCCCGCCAGCGCCATCCGGCGGCTCGGATCCGCCCGATATGCCCTCTCTTAGCAAGGATAGTATAGCCGCGCCCGATCCGCGCCCCCCAATATCCGCCAAGGACCGGAAAGCCGGTCAGCTCTCGAAACCGCGTTGCACGCGCCCCCCTCTCGCGGCTCGAGCCGGCCAGTTGGTAACGCCGGCCCGGCGCAGAACGCGCCCTGCGCAGCTGCGGGCGCGCGTCCAATCGGCCCGTTGCACGCAGAGGAGAATTCCACTAGGACAGCCTCTGTTTCGCCGCCATCGCCGCCGCCTGCCCCGAGCCTCACGCCTGAGCCGGAGCCTGTCTGCGTGCGGGCGGCCTCGCGATCCGGGCACCAGAAAGGGGCGCCACGTGAACATCTGCATGATCGGTGCCGGCTATGTCGGCCTTGTCTCTGCCGCCTGCTTTTCCGAGTTCGGATGGCGGGTGACCTGCGTGGACACCGACGGCGAGCGCATCGCCATGCTCAAGCGCGGCGAGGTGCCCATATACGAGCCGGGCCTCGAGTCTCTCCTCGCCTCCAATCTGGAGGCCGGACGGATCGCCTTCACCGATGATCTCGGCCCGGCCGTGGCGGGGGCGGACGTGGTGTTTCTCGCCGTCGGAACGCCAATGCGCCGCGGAGACGGTCATGCCGACCTCACCTACATTCACGGCGCGGTCGAGGACATGGCGCCCCATCTCGACGGCTTCACGGTGGTGACCACCAAGTCGACGGTGCCGGTAGGGACGAGCCGCGAGATCGAGCGGCGCATCCGCGAGCTCAGGCCCGATGCGGATGTCGCCGTATGCTCCAACCCGGAGTTTCTGCGCGAGGGCTCCGCAATCCGCGATTTCACCCATCCCGACCGGGTGCTGGTCGGATGCGACGACACACGGGCCGAGGAGGTCATGAGCCGGCTCTACAAGCCTCTCGGCCTGCGCGGCGCTCCGGTGATGTTCGTCTCGCGCGAGTCCGCCGAGCTCGCCAAATATGCCGCCAATGCGTTCCTCGCCATGAAGATCAGCTTCATCAACGAGCTGGCGGATCTGTGCGAGCAGGTGGGCGCCGATGTGCAGGAGGTCGCAAGCGCCGTGGGCGCGGA
>JALUTE010000272.1 GCA_027058255.1 Methyloligella sp.
AATACAATCCCTCCCAGAAGGCCCGCAAAGCCTCGGGCATGCGGGCCTTCTGGGAGGGATTGTATTTGCGCTCGAGGTCGGGAAAGGCGGCGGGGTCGAAATCGACACCCAGGAACGCGCACAGCTCTGCGAGCGCGCGCAGGCGGTCGGCATGGATGTCCTCATAGAAGAGGGTGAGAACCCGATCCGGCGCAAAGGTGGCGGCGAGGTCCGCAAGGGTGGCCGGATAGTCCCCGAAGCGGCGAAAGGCCGGGGCCTCGGTCATGGCGATGAGCTCGGCAACGTCGAGCCGGGCGACATTGCGCCCCTCGCGGCGGCAGTGGTGCAGCACCTGTGACCAGCCTCTCGCAACGGGGTTGCGCAGAAGGAAGAGAACGCGCGCATCGGGCGCAAGGCGGCGAATATGACCAAGCCCCTCCCTTCCGAGGATCGCATATTCCGGGGTCAGCTCGCCGGCCACGCGCCGGCCAGCACGATGGCGAAAGAGATCGCGATACCAGTCGTCGTCGAGATGGGGGCGCATATAGTCCCGCCACCAGTTCCGCTGGCCCCAATGCTCCGGGAAACGCGACCACTGGGTCCACATGCGCTGGTGATACTTGCGATAGCGCGAGCGCCGCTTGGCGCGGCTCAGATGCCGTGTGATGCCGCGCACATGATCGAAATAGTGAATCTCCTTCACGGGCGTGACGAAGATGTCGGGATGGTGCGAGAGAACGCGTGCGAGCCACGTCGTCCCGGCCTTCTGCGCGCCGATGCAGACGAAATAGTCCTCGATGATTGCGCTGGCGCTCACTCTTGCCTATTCCTCACGTGGCACGACAACTCAACGCGAAACGACAACCGGGAGGCCCGCTCATGCGTCTGAACCCACCCACGGTCTTCATCTTTCTGATCTCGCTCATCCTCACGGGGCTGGCGGTCGTCAGCAAGCTCGGTCTTGTCGCAGTGCCGTTCCAGTTCCCCAACCAGGACTTCTGGCTGGCCGTGATCGGCTATATCGTCCTGATGCTGGGCAATCTCGTGCGCGGCCTGTAGCCCCGCGGGCGGCCCTGCCGCACGCATCGCCGGCCCTGCCGCACGCATCGCCGGCCCTGCCGCACGCATCGCCGCCGCCAAAGACGATCGGGGCCGCGAGAGCGCGACCCCGATCCCTGGCCTGGGGGGCCCGATCGCCGGCGGGCGCCGACACCATCAGGCGAAGCCGCCATTCTGCGCAGCGACCATGCAGAACAGCATCGGGATCGAAAGCAGGGTGTTGATCCGCGAGAACTGTCCGGCGGTCTTGGCCGCGGCCGCCTTCTCGTCGGCGCTGGCGCTGACCATGCCGAGCACCTTCTTCTGGTTCGGCCAGATGATGAACCAGACATTGAACCACATGATGGTGCCGAGCCACATGCCGATGCCGATCGGCGTGCTGCTGCCGCCATCGGTGAAGCCGAGCAGGATGGCGTCCATCACATAGCCGTTGATGCTGGCGAGGATCAGGCCGGTGACGATGGTGGACATGGCGCCCCAGCGGAACCAGAACAGCGCCTTGGGCGCGATATGCTTGGAGATGGCCGGCTTCTGATCGTCCGGGATCTCCGGCATGCTGGGGGTCTGGACGAAATTGAAGTACCACAGAAGGCCGATCCACATCACGCCGCTCAGCACGTGCAGCCAGCGGAAGAAGAAGGACCACCAGCTCGCATCCAGCGTGAAGCCGGTGCCGAGAAGGATGCGCACGATGATGAAAAGGACGAGCGTGACGATGGCGCCCGTGATCACGGTCAATCTGAGATTCGCCAATATGGATGCCATTGTTTTCTCCTGGTCGTGTTGTGCCCCGTTGCAATGCAGGCTTGTTTGGCCGATCGCATGGCTCACGCAGACGCGCGCTCAGTCGTGGATGCGCGGAACCGACCGGCGCGCCCGGCAAGACATGCACATGAGATGTCCGCGTCGGCGCGAGGCGCGCGCCAACGGATACGCGCGCAGCCTATCGTCTGACATCGGACCAGGCAAGGTTGGGAGCGGCGTCGGGGGAAAACGCGATGAGGGCACGGAGACCCTGAACTCCGTGCCCTCGGGGGATCACGCCGGGGAAGATACGTGGTGTATCCAGGGTGATGTCACTGTACGAATCCGCCGCTGAACGGCCTCTGAAGGCCCCATTCATGGCCTGTTCATCGCGGATCGGCCGGACCGGACGCCGCGTTGCGCGCCGCCGGGGACAGCGCCGCCGGCCCGTCCGGGACGGCCTCTTGCGCGCGCCCGCCGACGTCCGCGCCCGGCAGCAGATGCGCAATCGCGTTGGCGTAATAGCCGAGCAGAAGCGCCTCCTCCGGATTGGCGCGCAGGAGCCCATCCTCCTCGAGCACGAGCCGGCGCAGGGTGAGCATGCGCAGACCCACCTCGACGGCATATTCCCGGTCGGCGCGCGGGATGTGCACATGCGCGCCCCCGGCCTCGAGGCGGCTCATCAGATTGTGCACCTCCGACTTCAGCTCGAAGGCGGTGAGCGCCCGCCCCCCGGCGTCGAGAAAGGCCGTCGCCACCAGGGAGACGGGCAAGGCCGGAACCACACGGCCCACCGCATCCATCAAATGATGGCCCAGCCGCTCGATCTCCTCGAAGCGGCGCGCCTGGTCGAGGGTGCGAAAATCGAGCCCCCGCCCCTTCAGATAGTCCCGCAAGGAGATCGGCTTGCCGAAGCTGACGCAGGCATAGCCGTAGCGGTACCACTTGCCGCGCAGCGCCAGCCACAGGCTGCGAAAAAGGAAGCCTGCGAACGCACCGGGGCGGAACCGGAAGGTTCGACCCTTTCGCTGCGCCTGCCCTGACGCCTCCGCCCCGCCGTCCTTTGTGCCGCCCGAGGCCGATGCCTGTCGCTCGATTGCCGAGGTGAGGATGCGATCCTCCAGAACCCGGTCGTAATTGAGGCCGACGGGAATGAACACCACGTCCCGCGGCCCCGAGGGATCGAAGCCCGAGACCATGTAGCTCAAGAGCCCCATCTTGGGCGGGCGCAGCCGCCCGTCCCGCGTGAGCCCGCCCTCGGGAAAGACCGCCTGCACCACCCCCGCCTTGGTCGCCATGTGCACATAGCGGGCGAGCACCTTGCGATAGAGGGCGTTGCGGGAGTTGCGGCGGATGAAATAGGCGCCCATGGCGCGGATGAGACTCTGGAGCGGCCAGACCCGCGCCCACTCGCCCACCGCATAGGAGAGCGCCGAGCTCGAGGCGGCCATATAGGTCACGAGCACATAGTCCATGTTCGAGCGGTGATTGATGACGAAGACCACCGAGGAGTCGGGGTCGATCCGCCGGAACGCCTCGTCATCAATGTAGCCGAGCCGCACCCGGTAGAGGAGGCGCGAGAGCCGCCGTGCCGCCCGCGTGCCCACCCGGAAATAGGCATAGGCGCTGAAGGAGGGCACGATCTCGCGCGCATAGCGCCGCGCCTCGGCCATGGCGACGTCGCGCGGCACGCCGGTCTCGCGTGCGTGGTCCTCGACCGCCTTGAGCACCTCGGGGTCGAACAGCAGCTTGTCGGTGAGCACCTGCCGGCGGGTGAGCTTGAAGGGCTGGATGCGCAGATGCAGGCGGGTGTTCAGCTCCTCGATGGCCCGGTTGACCCGCCGGCGCAGCCACCAGCGCACCGTCGGGATGAGCATGCGGTCGATGACGGACCAGGCGGCGAGCCCGCCAGCCAGGACGACCAGCCAGAGCGGCAGGGTGATCTGGCCCGACATGGCGCTCCACTCCTCGACTCGTCACCGACCCATCGCTAGCGCCCTTCGCGCTGGGCGCAGTGCGCCTCGGCACCTGCGACCGGGGCCTTCGAGCTTACCCATGAAGCCGAGACGATGCCAGTGCATGGCGCGCGGAAAGGGGCGCCAGTCCGCCGTGGGGGCGCACCTGTGCCCCATGCGCACGCCGACGCCCGCCAGAGAGGGGGCGCGGCACCGGCGCCGCGCGGGCGCTACATCAGGGAGGCGAGGCGGGCCGCCGCCGTCTGGATGAAGCCGAACCACGCCTGCTCGGGCAGCATGCGCTCGGAGAGGAACGCCCAGACCGCCGGCG
>JALUTE010000273.1 GCA_027058255.1 Methyloligella sp.
ACATCTACAATGTGTGACGGCTGCGTGAGGCGTGGCGGCTGATGCAGGCGAAGGGGCGCAATCTTCGCAAGATTTGCGTCGTCACGGGAACGCGCGCGGAGTTCGGCCTCCTGCGCTGGCTGATGGAGGCGCTGCGGGCGGTGCCGGGCGTGCGGCTTCAGGTGGTCGTGACGGGTGCGCATCTGGCACCCGAAATGGGAGAGACCTGGCGCGAGATCGAGGCAGCAGGGATCGGCATCGACGCGCGGGTGGAGATGCTGGTATCGGGCGACACGCCCACGGCCGTGGCCAAGTCCCTTGGTCTCGGTACGATCGGCTTTGCGGATGCGCTCGCCCGTCTCGCGCCCGACCTGCTCGTTCTTCTCGGCGATCGCTACGAGATCCTGGCGGCGGCCCAGACGGCGATGGTTCTGCGCATCCCCATCGCCCACATCCATGGCGGCGAGACGACCGAGGGGGCGATCGACGAGGCGATCCGGCATGCGATCACGAAGATGGCGCATCTGCACTTCGTGGCTGCCGAGCCGTTCCGCCGGCGCGTAATCGCCATGGGCGAGGCACCGGAGCGGGTCTTCACGGTGGGGGCGCTCGGCCTCGATGGGATTGCGAAGGTCGATCCGATGGACGAGGCCGATCTGGCGGGGGCCCTGGGCCTCGAACTAGAGAGGCCCTTTCTTCTCGTCACCTACCATCCGGCAACCCTCGCGGAAAACGCATGTGCCGGCGCCGAGGCCCTGCTTGCGGCCTTGGAGAGCCTTTCCGAAGGGACGGTCCTGTTCACCGGCGTCAACGCCGATGCGGACGGGCGCAGGATCGATCGGCTGATCCGCGATTTCGTCGCCCGGGACGAGGACCGGCGCGCCTACCGGGCATCGCTCGGCCAGAGGCTCTACCTCAATGCGATGCGCCATGCCGATGTGGTGGTGGGGAACTCCTCGAGTGGAATCATCGAGGCGCCGAGCCTCGGGGTCCCCACGGTCAATCTGGGCGCGCGGCAAGAGGGCCGTCCTCGCGCGCCTTCGGTGATCGATTGCGCGCAGACGCCCCAAGCCATTGGCGCCGCGATCCGGCGAGCGCTCGATCCCGCGTTCAAGGCGCGTGCGGCAAGGCGCGAAAGCCCCTATGGCGAGCCCGGAGCATCCGATCGCATCGCCCGCATCCTTGCCGATGCTCCGCTCGACGGTCTTCTCATGAAGCGCTTTCACGACCATGCGGGAGACGCATCGTGAGCACGCAGCGCGATGGAGGCCGCGGGACGAGAGATCGCGTACTCGTCATCGCGGAGGCCGGCGTCAATCACAATGGCGATCCGCGACTCGCCATGCAGCTCGTCGAGGCGGCGGCGCAGGCGGGCGCCGATGCGGTCAAGTTCCAGACCTTCCGGCCCGAGGCGGTGGTCGTGGCCGGTGCGGGAAAGGCCGCCTATCAGGCGGCGAACACGGGGAGCGGCGAGGATCAACGGGCCATGCTGGAAAAGCTCGCCCTCGCAGCGGAGCATCACATGCCTCTTGCGGAGAGGGCGCGCTCGCTCGGGGTCGCGTTTCTTTCCACCCCATTCGATGCGGAAAGCGCCGACTTCCTGGTCCGGGAGATCGGAATCGGCCGGCTCAAGATCCCCTCGGGCGAGATCACCAATGGCCCCTTCCTCCTCCACCTCGCCGAGCTTGCCCGGTGTCACGATCTGCCCATTGTGCTCTCCACGGGCATGAGCGACCTCGACGAGGTGGCGGCGGCCCTCTCGGTCCTGGCGCATGGCCTTCTGGGGTGCGAAGGAACACCCGAGCCGGACGGGCATCTGAACGAGGCGGGACGGGCCGCGCTTGCGGCCCATGTCACTCTTCTGCACTGCACCAGCGCCTATCCGGCTCCGGCGAGCGAGGCCAATCTGCGCGCCATGGCGACCATGAACGAGACCTTCGGCCTGGCCACGGGCCTTTCCGATCATTCGCCCGGCATCCACCTGCCCATTGCTGCGGTTGCGCTTGGCGCCTCCGTGATCGAGAAGCATTTCACCCTGGATCGCGCCCTTGCCGGTCCCGATCATGCAGCCTCGCTCGAGCCGGAGGAGCTCGCCAACATGATTGCGGCGATTCGCGATGTGGAGGCGGCCCTCGGTGACGGGCGAAAGGAGATCCAGACGTCGGAGCGGGAGAATGTGGCGGTGGTGCGCCGCAGCCTCGTGGCATTGCGGCCCATCCGGGTGGGCGAGCCGTTCACAGCCGCCAATCTCGGTGCAAAGCGGCCGGGCGGCGGTCTCTCGCCCATGCGCTATTGGGACCTCCTCGGCAGGCCCGCGAGGCGCGATTACGAAGCGGACGAGCTGATCGACCGATGAGCGTTGCAGCACTCGAGAAAAGCCTCATCCGGCCCGATGCGCCGCTGATCGAGGCCTTGGCGGCCATCGAGGCGAGCGAGGCCAAGATCGCACTCGTCGTGGACGGGCAGATGCGGCTCATGGGCACGGTCACCGATGGCGATGTCCGGCGCGGCATCCTGAAGGGTGCAGGGCTGGAGGCTCGGGTCGAGACCGTCATGAACCGCGCGCCCTTCACGGCGCGGGAGGGTGAGGACCAGGCGCATCTCCTGGCCTATATGCGCCGCCACAGCATCCGGCACATTCCCATTGTCGATGCTCGCGGTGTTCTCGTGGGCATTCGCACCCTCGAGGAGCTCATCAACATTCCCGAGCGCAGCAATTGGGTCGTGTTGATGGCGGGCGGCGAGGGCCAGCGCCTGCGGCCGCTCACCGAGGACATTCCCAAACCCATGCTGAAGGTGGGTGACAAGCCCATTCTCGAGACCATCGTCCAGGGCTTCGCCGATTCGGGCTTCCGCCGCTTCTTCATCTCGGTCAACTACAAGTCCGATCTGATCGAGGCCTATTTCGGCGACGGGCGCGATCACGACGTCGCCATCACCTATCTGCGGGAAGAGGAGCCCCTGGGCACCGCCGGGTCCCTGCGCCTCCTGCCGGAACGGCCCGGCGAGCCCTTCATCGTCATGAATGGCGATATTCTCACCAATGTCAGTTTTCCCGCCCTTCTCGATTTTCACGCCGAGAAGGGAGCGGCCGCCACCATGTGCGTGCGCGAGTTCCGCTTCCAGGTGCCCTATGGCGTGGTGGAGGCGGAGCGCCATCTTCTCACCGGCATCGACGAGAAACCCTGGCATAGCTGGTTCGTCAATGCAGGCATCTATGTGCTGGAGCCGGAGGTGCTGGCGCATCTGCCCGCGCGGGGTGCCTATACCATGCCGCAGCTTTTCGAGCAGGTGCGTGCGGGGGGCGGGGCGTGCGCGGTCTTTCCCATCAGCGAGTATTGGCTGGACGTGGGGCGGCGTGCCGATCTCGAGCAGGCCAAGCAGGACATTGCGCGGCTGATCGGTTGATCGGAGGGGACGGCCGAGGGGATGATCGAGGAGACATGATCGACGGCAGGAGCGCTCTCGGCGTGATTGCGGCGCGCGGCGGCTCGAAGGGGCTGCCGGGCAAGAATCTGCGCCCGCTTGCCGGCAAGCCGCTGATCGTGCACACCATCGCCGCCGCCCTGGCGGCGCGGCATCTGGACCGGGTGGTGCTCTCCTCCGACGATCCCGCGATCATGGAGGTCGCCCGGGAGGCGGGCTGCGAGGTCCCCTTTCGCCGCCCCGACCATCTGGCAACCGACGAGGCGGGCTCGCGCGAGGTCCTCGCCCATGTCTGCGAAACCCTGCCGCGGCACGATTTTATCGTGCTCCTGCAACCGACATCGCCCCTGCGCGTCCCGCAGGACATTGACGCGGCGCTTTCGCTCTGCGTGCGCCGGGGTGCCCATTCCTGCGCGTCCGTCACGGCCGCCGGCAAGCCGCCGGAGTGGACCTTCTCCATGGAGGGCGATGGAACCCTCGCGCCGCGGCTCTCCTGGCAGGCCATGGGGGCGCGCCGGCAGGATCTGGCGCCGGCCTTCGCGCTCAACGGTGCCGTGTTCGTGGTGGCGTGGGAGCAGGTCGCCGCAGGCAAGGGCCTCGTCACGCCGGGCACGATCGGCTATGAGATGCCGCCCGAGCGCTCGGTGGACATCGA